>DATDRI010000524.1:0-2335 GCA_035291825.1 Vicinamibacteria bacterium
CCTAGCCCGGCGATTAGCAGAGCGGCTACCATCCGGCTCATCATTGGACAGTGGACAGTTTGGCGAAAGAAATCTTACCATCTCCAGCCTCTCGGCTCTCTGGAAATGAAGGGCGATACGACGTGGAAGGAGTTGCTATGAGACCGGAAAGTACCTTACCGTGTGGAGAAAGCAGGGAGACGGGAGCTGGAAGGTGGTCGCCGACATCGGAAACACGAATCCACCCGCCACCGACCGCTCCGAGAACCCGTGAGAGCCCGCCTCAGCTAACGACCCCCGCCACCCATCCCGACCGGAGAAAGGTCCTCAGGGCCTCGACGGTCGCCATCACCCGATCGAAATGGAAGCGCTCCAGGATCTCTTTCAGCTCCGGGTGAGCTCCCAGCAAGCGGCGGAGAGCGGTCTCGGAAAGCATCAGGAGCTCGCACTCTTCGAGCGTGGTGACGGTCGCGCTGCGCGGTACACCGGTGAGAAAGGAGACTTCTCCGAAGAACTGATGCGGTCCCAGCATGGCGAGCATCAGCTCCTCACCGCTTGGCGTTTCTCCTCGGACTTCCACGCTTCCACTCTTGATGAGGAAGAGAGACGCTCCCGGGGCTCCCCGATGCACGACCTCTTGACCGGCCTGGAAGGTTACCAGCTCCATCTCATCGGCCACTCGTTCTCTATCCGCGGCCCCCAACATATGAAACAAGGGAGAGCGGGCGAGGACATTGAGCATCGCCCTCTCTCGGTACATTTTTAGAAGGACTTCCCTCAGCCGAGGATGGCTGCGCATCAGCTGCTTCACATCGCTCGCCGAAAGCTCCAGGAGCTCGGTCTTGCCGAGGGTCCGTACGGAAGCGATGCGTCGCTTCCCGGTAAGAAACGAGAACTCTCCGAAACAACTGCCGGGACCGAGATGTGCCAGCTTTTGAGAATCGGTGTTCACTACCACCGCTCCGCGAGTGACGAAGTAAACCGAGTCTCCTTCGTCGCCTTCGGCAAAAATGACCTCGCCCTCGTCCTTCTTGTGAAGACTCATGTTTTGGGCCACTGCCTCCAGTTCGGAGGGAGCCAGATCGGCCAGGAGTGGAATCTCGGCGAGCGGCTTCGCCGCTTCCGGATGGGAACGTGACTCCGCCCCCTTCCGGTGCGCTTCCTCCAGACTGTCGGTTTGAACCTTTGCCACGTAGGACAGCGGGTTGTCGAACCGTGGGTCGAGCCGTTCGACTTTCTTGCCGGCGACGATCGCTCCCAAAACATGGCCGGCGCCGGCCAGGATTTCCTGTAGCTTGACGTACTCCGAGATGGCGCCGTCGACATTGCCCATTTCTTCCAGGAGCTCGGCGAGCTCGCGTCGAGTATCGACATCTTTGGGAAAACGGGCAATGTGATCGCGGTAGGCCTCCGCGGCGCGGTCCAGCTTACCGGCCTGACGCTGCTTTTCGGCCCGATCGAGACTCGCGCTCCGAGGCATCGAGTGCCTTCTCGTCCAGCTCAGGCTAGACGGTGGGACGCCGTCAATAGCTCCCGCGAGCGTTCGTGAAGTCGAGCTCGATAGGCCAAACCTCCCAGCCCACTACCCACCAAGACCGGATTCATCGTCTTGATGAGCTCGTCCCAACTTGCCCATCGCGCCGACTCGATCTCGTCTCGGTCTACTGGTTCGAGCTCGCCCGCGACCGGCTTTGCCACCATGACATGGGTCGTCCAGCTGGCGCTCTCTCCCCCGTGAGTGAAGGTCGCATGAACGCGCAACAGATAACTCTCGAACTCGACTCTGAGCCCAGTTTCTTCCCAAGTTTCCCTTCTCGCTCCGTCGAGAAAGGACTCCTCGGGATGAACCCCTCCCGAAGGCGCGCGGAATGCGCCGGCCGGGTATTCGTGCTTGCGGACAACCGCCAGCTCATCCGCCCTCAGAACAAGCACCGTGACGTCATGGGCTCGGTGGAGCTTGATGTGCTCTTGCACCTGGGCGAACTCGCCCTCGCCCATCTCGAAGCTCCAATTCTCCAGGGCGGGCTGACCGAACTCCATCGCGATCTGTTGAGTGATCTGCCGGGTTATGTGCATGAAAGTTGCGGACGACTAGACACCGTCCCCGTCCTCACCTCGGAGCAGCTCCACGAAATCATGGATCACGATGGGAGCAATCCAGTCTCGCGGCCCGATCACTTTTGCCACCAGCCTTCCGTCGCGATCCACAATGTAGGTTTCCGGGTACTTGAAAGTGGAGAAGCGGTGGGCGATCTTTCCGCCTCTATCGTGGAGGATAAGCAGGCTGAGCTGGTATTCCTGCCGGAAGCGCTCTACGTCTTCCAGGCTCTCGTCGACGGAGGCCGCCAACACCCGG
>DATDRI010000525.1:0-4701 GCA_035291825.1 Vicinamibacteria bacterium
CTCTTCGAGCCGGGGCGGGAACGGACCGGAGAACAACGAGGAGAAGATGGCGCGGTCGATGGAGTGAATCGCGTTCACCCGCACCGCATGCTGGACGAGCTGCAACGGCGTCGGATAGCCCACCAGGTCCAGTCGGGCGCGAGGGTAACGGGCGCGCAATGCCTGAAGCGCGGGCAGGGCAAGGATGGTGTCCCCCAATGCCCCGGGCCGGATCACCAGGATGCGAGGGTCTTGGACTCGAACCGTCGGTGTGTTAGACTCTTCCGAAAAAATGTCGAGATTACTGGCTTCGCTTACCGCCCTGCTGGCCTTGTTTGCGGTGGCGCAAGGGTCGCGTTGGGAACCAGCCGAAGAGTGGGAGGATGCCGACCTAGCCGTTTTCTTCACCGGTGAGCTCCGGGGCTACGTCGAACCCTGCGGCTGAAGCCTCAACCCACTCGGGGGCTTTGCCCGGCGGGCAAGGTATCTGGAAGAGTTCGAAAAAACCTTCCCGCGCACTCCGCGGATTCTGGTCGATGCGGGAGACTTTTCCGCCGACGTGGCGCCGGAGGCGGAAGTGAGAAATCGGTGGGTCCTGGAAGGGCTGCGACGCATGGACTACGCGGCCATCAACATCGGAGAGTTGGAGGTCATCGAGGAGACCGATCGCTGGAACGAACTGGGGAGGGCCTCCAACTTGCCTTGGGTGTCCGCCAATGCAGGGATCCCCGCCGGCTCGGACGTTCAGCCTTCTCCCTACCTGATTCGAGAGCTCGAAACGGCGAAGGGGCGCCGTCTTCGAGTTGGGCTGTTGGGCCTTACCGCTCCCACTTCCGATCGGCTTGCCATCGAGTTCCGAGACCCGTCTGCAACGGCGCGCGAGTACGTCGCCCAGCTCGCCGGCGAATGTGATTTGCTGATCGTTCTGGCTCAGATGTCTCTTTCGGATGCTCAAGAGCTTGCCAAACTCATCCCGCAGATCGACGTCCTCATCGGTGCGGCGAACGACACGCATCTTGCCAAACCCATCATGGAAGGCAACACTCTGATCGGCTACCCGTACCCCCAGGGAATGGGGCTGGGTGATTTGCGGCTGTTCTTCGACCAGAACGGGCGGCCGGCACGGTTCTTCTATCGCGTCGTTCCCCTTGCTGCCCAACTCGCGGATCATCCGGACTTCGTCGAGTTCCAACGAGAGGCGGAGGCCGAAATCAGCGAAGCAAAATCCCCTTGAGCCGTTTCGTGCTAGTATTAGGGATAGGCTGCAAAACCCAGCGCGCCACAACTGAATCTAGGAGATAGCCATGAGGCAGATGACACGCTTGCTCTCGGCAGTCTTGGTTTCCGCCTTGCTCGGTGCTCCCCTCGCACTCGCCCAGGAGGCCCCCCCCGCCGCCCCACCGGAGCAACCGGAGCCTCCCACCGTGCCGGAGCAGGCCGAGGCCCCCACACAACCCGAGCCATCCGCCGCGCCGCAAGCGAGCTCTACCGATTCAGACGCCGCCTACCAGCGCAGCTTGCGGTTGTATCGGGACAGTAACTTCAGCCAGGCCCTCCAAGAGCTCAGTATCGTGGCGGAGGCGGAGCCGGCTAGAGCCGATGTGCTCTATTTGATGGGATATTGCCACTACATCCTCAAGCACTTCGAGGACTCCCTGGATGCCTTCCGTCGCACCTTCGAAGCGGATCCCGAATTTGATCCCCGGGGTATCTACCGGCCGCAATACCGCCCCCCGGGCTCCTGAGGATCCTGGGACAACTAAGAGCCAGCGGAAGGTCAGGAGGAGGAGACCTCCGTTTCCGATCTGTCTGGCTCTTGCGGCTCATCGCGGGCTTCCTTCCTCTCCGCCTCGACTAGCTCCGCCGGATCGGCCGACTCACCTGGGCGGACCGTTTTCTCCAGTCCTAGCCTCTCCGCACCCGGCCTCCTCGAGCGCCGGTCGTGACGACGCGGCCTCCCAGACTCCTTGCGAGACCCAATTTCGAACTGCTCGTGGTGAAAACCGGAGACGGCCTTGATCTCTATTCTCCCTCCCAGGGTGGCATTTATTTCTTCCAGCACCGGGACCTCGCCCCCCTGAAGGGCGCGAGCTACTTCGGGGTGGACTTGAAGTGTCACGCCGTGCTTGGGGAGCTCCGACGCCTTCCGGCGAACGTGGTCCAGAATCTCGTAGCCGATAGTGAGGGCCGACTTCACGCGCGAGCTTCCCTGGCAGTAGGGGCACGGCTGACACAGAGTCCGCTCGAGTGACTGCTTCACGCGCTTTCTGGTCAGGACCATCAGTCCGAACTCGTTGATCTGAATCGCCTTGGTGGGGGAACGATCCCTCTGGAGCTCCTGTTCGAGATCGGCGAACACCTTCTGTTGATTCCGTCGCTCCTCCATGTCGATGAAATCGATGACGATGATGCCCCCCAAGTCCCTCAGCCTTATCTGGTGAACGATCTCCTTGATGGCCTCCAGGTTGATGCGGGTAATCGTGTCCTCTAGTCGCTTGCTTCCGGTATAGCGACCGGTATTGACGTCGATGGCCACCAGAGCCTCTGTTTGATTGATCACGATATATCCGCCCGACTTCAGCCATACTTTGCTCTTCAGCGCTCGATCGATCTCCGCCTGCACGCCGTATTCGTCGAAGATGGGATAGTTCTTCGAGTACAACTTGACTCTATGAAGCATCTGCGGCTGGATCTGCTTCACGAACGCCGCAACTTCCTCATAGAGCTCTACGGAGTCAATGCGGATAGCGGAGAAATCGGGAGACAGCATGTCCCGTATGAGCTTGTGTACCAGGCCAAGGTCCCGGTGGATGACTGCCGGGGCCCGAGTCGCCTCCGCCTTGCGTCGTATCTCGGTCCATTGCGCCTCCAGGAAGCGCATGTCGGCGAGGATCGCCTCGTCGTCTTGACCGATCACCGCGGTACGCACGATGTAGCCCCCTCCGACCTTGCGATTCTTCGAGATTAGCTGGCGGAGCCGTGCACGCTCTTCGGAGGAGTCGATCTTGCGCGAAACTCCGATGTGATCGACCGTCGGCATGAACACCAGGAGTCTTCCGGGAAGGCTGATGTAAGACGTGATGCGGGCACCTTTCGTTCCAATCGGCTCTTTGGCGACTTGAACGAGGACCTCTTGACCCTCCTTCAGTAACTCATCGATGGAGTGGCTCTTGGCTGTGGCGCGAACGATCTCTCTCTCCGTCTCCGCCATCTTCTCCTCTTCCACGGTTGAGAAAGGGTCGAACTCATCCTCCAAGACGTCGGAGACATAGAGGAAGGCGTCGCGTTCCAGACCGGCGTCGACGAAGGCGGATTGCATCCCGGGGAGGACGCGGTTGACGCGGCCCTTGTAGAGATTCCCTACTACGCTTCGGCTACGTTCTCTTTCGACGGAAACTTCGGTGACGACTCCGTCCTCGACGAGGGCTACTTTGGTTTCCTGAGGATGGTGGCTGACGATCATCTCCTTCGACATGTGTGGCACCGGCAACCCGATGAAACGGGGCGGAAGAGCGGTTGTTTGAGGAGAAGGGAGAGGCTGGTCTTCGAAACACCTGCCGACATCGATTCACGAACGCACGATGGCAACGATGTTCCCACCTCTCGAGCAACTTCGATCGGACGCAGGGACTCGGTCTCGGAAGGGCCAGCAGGCCGCTCATCCCCATCTACCTACGCCACAGGCGGTCATTTCACCGACCAGGTCGCGGTTGTGCTCTATTCTCCTAATTCGCTGAGGCAGGCTGGAACCGGTACCTCGTCTGCTTCAGGTTCGGACGACCTGGCGGGTCGGCCGGCTGCCAAGCGCCGCCTAAACGGCGCGGCGCGTGAGGTGGCCGAGCGGCGCAACGAATGGCCGTTCCGAACGGCTTCGGGTAGTTCTATTGGATGCGATCTCGCACTAGGCCCGGCCACCTGGAGGGAACCCTTACCCTCCCCTGGCCGGGTCTGAAAACTCCAAAAACTCGCTAAACGGGAGCGGGGATGAAGCCCGCTCCAAGCCCTTGAGATTACCACGGGCCGTCTACCCGAACAAGTAGATGGGCTTTCTGGTATAGCCCGAGAGAGAAAGCGGCAAATGCCATAGCCCTCGCCTCCTGCCGCCCGTTCGACTAAACTTTCCGTGCATTGACGGCCGATCCTGGTTAAGATCCCCTTTTGTACTCCCCGGGGAAGGAGCTCCACCCCGGGTGGAACGTTCAAGGAATTGGCTATCTGCGACTAACTCAAGGAGGAGTAGTGGCGAGAACAACTTTTAAAGGCAACCCCGTGACCACGTCCGGCGACCTACCATCGGTCGGTTCCAAAGCACCCAACTTCGTCCTCACCCGAACGGACATGTCGGACGCTACCCTTAAGGACTTTTCCGGCAAGAAGATCATTCTGAACATCTTTGTGAGCATCGACACGGCGGTGTGCGCGACCTCTACCAGAAAGTTCAACGCCGAGGTCACCAAGCTCGGCAATACCGAAGTCCTTTGCGTTTCCCGCGACCTGCCTTATGCGCATGGACGCTTTTGCGGCGCGGAAGGGCTCGACAAGGTCATCCCCCTTTCGTCGCTCCGAAACGACGATTTTGGTAAGAGCTACGGAGTGCGTCTGATGGACGGCCCCCTGGCGGGTCTCTTCGCTCGAGCGGTCGTGGTCTTGGACGAAACCGGTAAGGTCATCTACACCGAGCTCGTACCGGATATCGCCCAAGAACCGAACTACCAGTCGGCT
>DATDRI010000526.1:0-4155 GCA_035291825.1 Vicinamibacteria bacterium
GATATTTCCGCGGTGGTCGCCGGCACCATCGGGGGACTGAAGGGGGTCAGCCGCACCACCACCCTGGTCTGCCTCTAGTGGGAGCCCTTTCCCAGAGCGGGTCCGGGGCGTCATTTCCGCTGAGGGCCTTTCCGCGCGCCACGGATGCGTCGCGCCAGAGCCAGAATGAGCTTGACCTCACGTGAGCTCAGACCGGCGCGACCGAAAAGATCCCGCCACTCCACGAAGCGGGCCTCTGGGTTATCGGCCGGAAGAAAACCGATCTCTAGCATGGCTTCCCGAAGGGAGCCGAGAGCTCGCTCCATCTCGCCTTGTTCGGCGCGTTGCGAAAGCGAAGCATCGGGGTTACAACCGGTGACGAAGATTTCGTAAGCAGCGACCATGACCGCTTGTGCCAGGTTGAGCGACGGCTGGGCGGGGTGAGACGGGATGCGGACGCGTCGCTGGCAGAGCAGCAGGTCTCGTTCCGTCAGGCCTTTGGACTCGGGTCCGAAGAGTATGGAGACCGGGGATGAAGCGGCGAGCGCCGCGATCTCTTTCGCCATGGCGCGAACGGTGATCGGCCGCACGCGGTGGCCCGGTCTCCCGGTGAGCCCCGCGGTGTAGACGGCCCCGGTGAGCGCTTCTTCGAGCGACGGGAAGACACGAGCCTGCTCCAGTGTGTCCTCGGCCCGCCAGGCCATGCGCCAGGTTTCTACTGTCCGCCAGTCGCCGGGCGACACCAGATCGAGCCCGGCTAGACCCATATTGGTGACGACGCGCGCCGCCGCACCGACGTTTGCGGAGTTCTCGGGACGGACCAGGACGATGCGAACGGCTGCCATTGGTAAACTATAGCTCTCATGGCACGACGCCGGGACCCCAACAAGCCTTTCCTGGACATCCACGGAGACAGGGGAGCTTTCAGTATCCCCCGTCGGAAGTGGAGGGAGCTTCTCTTCGTGGGAGCGTTGGTTCCGGACGGCGAAGCGTACGTGCGCGACCCCTCTCGGCCGTTACCCGTTTTCCGCGTCCCCGACCTCTTTCCGGTCGGTGCTCGCTTCCGGGTGAGGGAAGAAGGGGAGCACGTACATATCGAACGAATAGTCTCGTCTTCACCCGAGAAGTAGCGGTGTCCGGGCTGTGGGGACCAGCTATTCCCCACTCTGCCGCACAGCTTCCACGATGCGCTGGGCGGAGAGACGTTCTTCCTTTCCGGAACGCAGATCCTTCAGCTTCACATCCCCCGCCGCCCACTCATCCGGTCCTACGATGACGGCGTAGCGCGCCCCGGCCTGATCGGCAGCCCTCAGATCCTTGCCCACCCCGGCGGGGGAGAAAGGTGTCTCGGCGGGGATTCCCGCTTCGCGGAGCCGCCGAACGATGGAGTGGACCGCCTCCCGTTCCGAACGTTCGTGACCCACCTGGATCACCGCCACCGCGATGCGTGGTTCGAGCTCCGGCACAAGTCCACGATCCTTGAGGAGCTCGCTCTGCACCACGTCTCCCATGCCGAAACCGAGGGCGGGAAGATCCGGTCCGCCCAGGGATGCGATAAGGTTGTCGTAGCGACCCCCGCCGCAGATCGCCCGGAGCTCTCCCCGGCGGTCGTAGAGCTCGAAGACGATGCCGGTGTAGTAAGCGAGCCCGCGCACGACGGAGAAGTCGACCTCCACGAAACCACCCAGCCCGGCTTCTTGTAGCAGCTCCAGGTAGTGCTCGAGATCCCGCAGGGCTTTGAGGTCCTCGGGGAGCGCATACTTGGGACGGGTCCTGAACCAATCGAACAGCGAGATCTGCTTGGAACAAAGCCCTTCGAGCTCTTCGATGCGAGAGGGAGGAACCCCGGCTTCGCTCAGCAGGTCCCGGAACGTCAGCTCGGGAACCTTGCGGAACTTGTCGATGGCGTTATAAACGGCCGGAATCTTCTCCTCAGGGACCTTTAAGCGTTTCAGTGCGCTGGCGGCCAGGCGACGGTCGTTCACCCGCGCCACCACGTCCTTCTCGGTGAGGCCGAGCGCTCTCTGGATGTCGAGAACCGCTGCCAGCAGCTCGGCGTCCGCTTCCACTTCGGGAGCTCCAATGATGTCCATGTTGAGTTGGAAATGCTCGCGCAGACGGCCCCTCTGCTTGCGCTCGTAACGAAAGACCTGGGGGATGGAGAACCATTTGATCGGTTTGGGAAGCTGCGTGGCGCGGGCGGCGATCATCCGGGCGAGAGTCGGCGTCATCTCCGGCCGCAGCGCCACCTCCCGGTCTCCCTTGTCTTTGAAATGGTAGAGTTGGCCGACGATCTCCTCGCCGGACTTTCGGGTGTAGAGCTCGAGCGGTTCGAGCGGCGGTCCGTCGACCTCGGAAAAACCGTAGCTGCGAGCAACTTCTCTCCAGACGTCGAAAAGATAGTTCCTCAGCGCGAGCTCTTCCGGAAAGAAATCCCGAAATCCTTGCAGGGGTTTCATGCTTGCCGAAAGAGCCTATCCGAAGGGGCGCCGCCGCGCAATGCGATCGGGTTCGTGCAAGGTTCTACGACTCGGGAAGCTATCTGCTTCTGGTGGTTGGTTTGATACTCCCTGTGGCGTTCGATCCGAGGACAGATTATCTTGTTCGTCAGGAAATAGCCCCGTCGGATCCCAGCCTCAGGGGAATCGCGCGAACATGCCAGAGCTTCCGGACATCACCGTCTACATCGAAGCGCTGAGGGCTCGGACTCTAGGTCAAAGGCTCGAGAGAATCCGGCTGGCGAGTCCCTTTCTGCTGCGCTCGGTGGATCCTCCCCTTGGGAACGCGGAGGGCAAGAAAGTGCAGGGAACCCGGCGGCTCGGCAAACGCATCGTCTTGGCATTGGAGGAGGATCTCTTCCTGGTGTTGCACCTCATGATTGCCGGGCGACTCCACTGGAAGGATGCGGGCTCGGACAGTAAAACGAGGCCCAAGATTCCAGGAAAGCAGGGACTCGCTGCCTTTGATTTCACCTCCGGCACCTTGACGCTCACCGAGGCGGGCTCGAAAAAACGCGCCTCTCTTCACCTGGCGCAGGGAGAGAAGGCGCTTTCCGCCATGGATCGGGGTGGTCTCGAGGTCCTGGAAGCGGACAGAGACGCATTTCGGAGAGTCCTTGTTCGAGAGAACCATACCCTCAAGCGAGCCTTGACCGACCCCAGTCTCTTTTCCGGGATCGGAAACTCCTACTCGGACGAGATACTCCATCGTGCTCGGCTCTCCCCGGTGAAATGGACCCGCCGGCTGGATGAAGAGGAGATGGAGCGACTCTACCAAGCCTCCCGCCAGACCCTCGGCGAGTGGATCGAGAGACTGAGAAGCGAAGCGGGAGGTGGCTTCCCGGAGAAAGTCACCGCGTTCCGGCCCGCCATGGCCGTCCATGGCCGTTACCGCAAGCCTTGCCCGGTGTGTGGCTCACCGGTGCAGCGGATCGTTTACGCGGCGAACGAGACGAACTACTGCGCTCCGTGCCAGACGGGTGGAAAGCTCCTCGCCGACCGTGCGCTCTCCCGGCTACTCAAAAGTGATTGGCCACGTACGCTGGAGGAGATGGAGGAGATCCGCCAGTAGAAGACACCGGCTCTACTCCGAAAGGTTCTTGGGCGAAGCCTCCTGCAGCAAAGCCACCAGCTTATTGGCGGCGCCAGGAGCCGCAACCTTGCTCGCCAGAACGATGTCGCGGACCGAAATCTCGAGCCCGTACACTTCCTGGTTGGCGTCATCGTCGGGGCGAAGGCTGGCGCCTTCCAGGGATACTCCCGCGAAGAGGCCTCGCGCTCGCGAGTAGGTGAGAATCTCGGCGTGCATCGAGGCGTCGGTCGCCGCTCCGGTGGCACGGCCCTTGGGGCCGGCTGCCGCCGAGGCATCGGCTCCCAGCTTGACCTTGCTCTTCAACAAAGCGTTGGCACCCCGGGAGTTCATCACCAGGAAAATGAAGTCGGTCGCCTGGCCCCCGATCTGGAACCCTATGTTGCCTCCGTCGAGACGGTATAGAGCAGGAGGGCCCCACGGGCCCAGGAAATCGTCCCCGCTGCGGCAAACCATGGCACCTGCTCCGTAGCTGCCGCCGATGCCGAGCGCGAACTTCTTCACCGACGGCATGACCAGCACGCACTCCGCCTTGTGAAGCAGATCGGTCGGAATGGAGTCCGGCATGTCAAGGATTTCTTCCATGAC
>DATDRI010000527.1:0-1720 GCA_035291825.1 Vicinamibacteria bacterium
GGGATCCTGAACGAGGAGGCGCTCGGCAACGCCGACCATGCGGGAATTCCTCACCCTACGACGCTCATCATCGACTCCGCGGGCGTCATTCGGTTCAAGAACATCTGGGTGAACTATCGGGAGCGGACGCCGCCCTCGGCGATGCTGGCTCTGTTGGAAGACATCAATGACTGAGCGAAAGGCGGTCTTTCTTCTGCTGGCACTCATTTACGGCGTCGCCTCGACGGCGCTGGCACAGAGGATCGACGCCCCCGACTGGGAAGGCTCGGTTCGCTTCGAGCTCCTCGCCTCACAGGATGCCGTTCGCCCCGGCGATGACCTGGAGGTGGCGGTGGTGGCGGAGATCGACCCCGGTTACCATCTCTATGGACCGGAGGAGCGCAAACCGAGTCGCACGGAAGTGATGGTGATGGGAGACCTGGTCGGCTCCCAGGCGCCGGTCTTCCCACCGGTGGTGACACGGGATCTTTCCGGGCTGGGGGAGTTCGATCTCTACGAAGGCAGGATAGCGATCCGGATCCCGATCGCTGTCCGGGAAGATGCGGCGGGACGAGCAGAGGTTCCGGTGGAGGTCCGCGTCAATTATCAGGTTTGCACCGACCATGCCTGCAGCGCGCCCACCCACCGCGTGCTGTCTCTCCGGCTCCCGGTGGCGAAGGAAGGGGCGACCATCGAGTCCCGGCACGAGGATATTTTCGTATCGACGAAATAGACATCTTCGAAAAGAATACTGGAGCGTAGCCAAGCGGTAAGGCACCTGGCTGTTAACCAGGCTAGCGGAGGTTCGAATCCTCCCGCTCCAGCCAGTTCTCCGACCCGGACGCCGGGGGCAAACGACAGCGCCTCGATTGTAACCATCGCGGTCGTGTATCGAGGGTGTTGCAAAACCGGGAGCTCGGGAGCTTATCCGAAGCCGTGGTGAAACAACCTCCCGCTCCAGCCAAACCAAGGCCGGGAGATTACCCCAAGCCTTTGTGAAACAAGGTGTGACGAAAAGTAACAAATCTCGCCTGGGCGAGATTTTTGTCTGAAATTGTCGCCCCTCTCGACTCTCCCGGGACCAACACCACATCCGAATCTTCCCGCTCCAGCCAAATTGCTACCTCAACCGCCAAGCAGACGGAGTAAGCGTTGCTGGTAGTGGACGCGGTCGTATTTCGAGCGGGTTGCAGAACCTGGAACCTAGCGCTCACCCGTGGCCCCTGGCGAAACAAAGTGAGCTAATATGTGGCCCGCCGATCTACTTCACTTTGGCAGAAGGGAAGAAAAGCATGTCGAAGCTCATTCATACCTCCCGGGTGCGGATCGAGAAAGACAAAGGACCCCTGCGGCGCGCCTACGTGGAACAGTTCGAGACGCCGATACGATTCGGGGTGCACACCAACATCAAGAAGTTCTACGGAATCGAGCCGGAGGAGGAGCTGCCCGCCACCCTGGATCACATCGTGGCCAGCGTGGGCGGTTGACTGGTCGGAACCCTGGGGGGCGCACTGGAGGTGCGCGGGATTCCAAGTTATCCGGAGAAACTCTCCGCCGAGGTGGAAGGAGACATCGAGGACATCGATGGCGTCCTGGTCATCACCCGGATTCGGGTCCGGTACCGCATGAAGGTGCCGAAGGACAAGCGTGCGGCGGCAGAACGAGCGCTCGCCACCCACGAACAGAAGTGCCCCGCCGCCACCAGCGTCAAGCGCGGAATCGCAGTGGAATGGAAGGCCGA
>DATDRI010000528.1:0-5658 GCA_035291825.1 Vicinamibacteria bacterium
GAAGATGTTGTCGATGCTGAGCGATTTTTCGATGAGGTAGGCGGTGAAGAAATCGAGTGCCGCTTGCGGGCCCAGTTGAGCGTAGATCCACAGATTGAAGAGGAGGGAGAGAGTGATCCACAAGGCGCTCCACACCAGGGCCTCTCGGAGCCTGACCACGTGCGCCTTGCGGTGGAAGACTCCCAGATCGAGGGCCAGCATGACCAGCACGATGGTGGCGAATGCGAGCCATTGCGCAGTTTGACCCGGCATAGGAGCTCCATTCTACGCTCAGATCGCCGGCAGGTGGAAGATGGAAGTGGCGCGCCGTCCGGTGTCCGATCTTGTGACGGAGTCGATCCCTTGATATTCTCGACCGGGCACTGAACATCGCGGTTCGGACGGTGGCAACAGGAATCGAGTCGCAAGAGGAGATTGGAATGAAAGCAACGGTTTCGCTGGACGAACTGTGCATCAACACCATCCGGACTCTGGCCATTGACGCGGTGCAATTGGCGAACTCAGGCCATCCCGGCCTGCCACTGGGGGCCGCTCCCATGGCGTACGTCCTGTGGCAAAGGCATTTGCGCCACAACCCTTTGGATCCGGAATGGCCCGACCGCGATCGCTTCGTCCTCTCCGCCGGACATGGCTGCATGCTGCTCTACTGTTTGCTCCACCTCACGGGCTACGATCTAACGTTGGAGGACCTGCGCGCCTTCCGGCAGTGGGGCCGTCTCACTCCCGGTCACCCCGAATCGTTCCTGACGCCGGGCGTCGAAGCCAGCACCGGGCCGCTCGGCCAGGGAACGGCCAACGCGGTGGGCATGGCTATCGCCGAACGCGCCTTAGCCCATCGCTTCAACCGCTCCGGGCACGACATCGTCGATCACTTCACCTACGCCCTGGTGTCGGACGGCGACCTGATGGAGGGGATCTCGGCCGAGGCCGCATCCATGGCCGGCCATCTCAAGCTCGGAAAGCTCATCTATCTCTACGATTCGAACGACGTCACTCTGGACGGGCCCGCCCATCTGACCTTCACCACCGAGAATGTCGGCAAGCGCTATGAAGCCTACGGCTGGCAGGTGCTTCAGGTGAGGGACGGGGATCACGATCTCGAGGCGATCGATCATGCCATCGCCGAGGCCAAGGCCGATAGCGCTCGTCCTTCTTTGCTGATCGTCCGCACCACTATCGGCTTCGGCTCGCCCCACAAGCAAGGTACTTCGGGAGCACATGGAAGCCCGCTGGGAGACGAGGAAGTTGCGCTTACCAAGAAGGCCCTGGGGTGGGATCCGGAACGGTCTTTCTACGTTCCACCCGATGCCTTGAGCGGTTTTCGCGAGGCTGTCGACAAAGGCCGGGAGGCCCAGCAAGATTGGGAAAAGCGGTTCCGGGCATTCGCAGAGAAAGAGCCCGAGCTCTCTGCGGAGTGGAAGCGCCGGATGTCGGGAGAGCTTCCGCAAGCTTGGGACGAGGATCTGCCGCGGTTCGATCCGGAAAAGAAAGTGGCGACGCGCGTGTCCGCCGGCAAGGTCCTCAACGCCATCGCTTCTCGTCTGCCGGAGTTGATGGGAGGCGATGCCGATCTTTCGAGCTCGACCAAGACCTCGTTGCAGGGTGCGGGCTCTTTCGATGGCCAAAGCGGGGCGGGTCGCAACATCCACTTCGGCGTGAGAGAGCATGCCATGGGAGGCATCGTGAACGGCATGGCCTACCATGGCGGCGTGCGGCCCTTTGCCGCCACTTTCTTCTGCTTTTCGGACTACATGCGACCTTCGGTTCGTTTGGCGGCGCTCAGTCATCTACCCGTCATCTACGTCTGGACTCATGACTCCATTGGGCTGGGTGAGGACGGGCCGACCCACCAGGCTGTGGAGCATTTGATGTCATTACGTGCCATGCCCAATCTTCATGTGGTGCGGCCGGCCGACGCGAACGAGTCGGCGGAGGCTTGGCGATGGGCCGTCCAGCGGAAGGGCGGACCGGTGGCCCTTGTCCTCAGCCGGCAGGACCTTCCGGTCTTGAAGGCCGATACGTCTGGGCTGGCGCGAGGCGGGTACGTGCTGTCGGAAGCAGAAGGAGGATCGCCACAGGCGATTCTCATCGCCACCGGCTCGGAGGTGAGCCTGGTGATGGAAGCGCAGAAGCTCTTGTCCGAGGAGGGCATCCGCTGTCGCGTGGTCTCCATGCCGTGCTGGGAGCTCTTCGAGGAGCAAAGCGAAGCCTACCGCGAATCGGTGCTTCCGCCTTCCGTGACGGCTCGGGTGGCGGTCGAAGCCGGGGCCACCCTGGGCTGGTGGCGGTGGGTCGGGGACCAGGGGGCCATCGTGGGTCTCGATCGTTTCGGAGCCTCCGCCCCCGCCGAGGTCAATTTTGAAGAGCTCGGCTTCACTCCCCGGCGGATCGTCGGGGAAGTGAAGAGTCTGCTCTCTCTCAGTCGTTGACGCTTTCGATGGACGAGGAAACCAGGAAGCAAAGGTTGACCGCTCTCAACGAGAGATTGGCTCGCGTCAGGGACGATCTCTCCGATTTCCTTTCCGCCGACGACACCACCTTCACCCCCGGAGAGGAGGCGTTGCGCCGACGGCTCATCCGACTCGAGTACCACCTTTCCGCATATCTGGGCTCGAAGGGATCCTAAGAGGGTCTCGACCCACCGAAACCCAGGGGGAATCCCCAGCTGATGGCTACCGACCGAGTGCCCGTCGTCTTGGAGGTCTCGAACCTTTCCAAGAGCTACGGAGATCGCCGGGCGGTTCAGGACATTTCTTTCGCCATTCACGCCGGGGAGATCTTCGGACTGCTCGGACCTAATGGTGCGGGGAAAACGACGACCATCGGCGTCATCGCCACCATTCTGCGAGCATCGGAGGGAGCGGTGCGAGTGAACGGGCAGAGTGCGGCCCGTGAGATCGGCGCGGTCAAAAGGAAGGTTGGCCTGGTGCCGCAACAAGTCTGTCTCTACCCCACTCTGACTGCCGAGGAGAACCTGATGTTTTTCGGTCGGATGTACGGACTGAAAGATCCAGTGCTCGCGGCACGCGTGGAGTCGATGCTCGAGCTAGTGGGCCTCTCACCCCGCCGGCACGATAGCATCGGCTCCTTCTCGGGCGGGATGCAGCGCCGACTCAATCTCGCCTGTGGGCTCATCCACCAACCGGAGCTCCTGTTGCTCGATGAGCCCACGGTTGGTCTCGATCCACAGTCGCGCGAGCGGATCTTTTCAGCGGTGGAGGAGCTGGCGGCCGGTGGGATGGCCATACTCTACACCACTCACTATATGGAAGAAGCGGAGAGGCTTTGCCATCGAGTGGCCATCATGGACGAAGGGCGCTTCCTTGCCGAGGGGACGCTCGACCAGCTCTCCGCCCAAGTGGGAGTCGGGCAAACCGTGGCGGTGACCTTCGAGAAGGCGCCGGGAACCAAGCTGAGAGCCCGTCTTCTCGAAGAAGGTGGCCGCCAGGCCGGCCCGTATCGGTTCCAGCTGGCCGGTGACTCGGGGGAACGACTCATTCCCGAGCTCATGAAGCTGGCGGCCAGCGACAAGAATCCGATCAAGGAGCTGGTGGTGCATCGGCCCAATCTGGGCGAGGTCTTCCTTCATTTGACGGGCAAAGACCTGCGGGATTGAGCTCGGCTGTTAGGACCTTGCCAGATCGGGCTGGACGGCCAGCATCAGCGAGCGGAGCTCTTGGCGAGCGACTTGCTCGATCTGGCGGATCCGCTCACGCGAGAGGCCGAGCGCCGTCCCGATCTCTTCCAAGGTGCACGCCCGCGGATAACCGATGCCGTAACGCATGGCGAGGATGATGCGCTCCCGCTCCGGCATGCGCTCCAGCAGAGCCTGGATGGATCGGGTCGTCTCCTCCTCGATGGCTTCTTCCAGGGGCGACGTACGCTGGTCGGCGAGGAGGTCGGCATGGCGCAAATCGGTCGATGCCAACGGAGCGTCGATGGAGTCGATGGGACCCAATGCCGGCAGCAATTCCTCGAATTTTTCCGGAGGCACTCCCATTTCCGCGGCGATCTCGAGGTAGGTCGGCGCCCTCTGCAGTTTTTTCGCCAGTTCAGATTGCAGCTGGCCGGCCTCCCGGGCCTCGGGGAGGCGGTTGAGCGGGATCCGGATGGTACGCGCTTTCTCCGCTAGGGCGCGCCGAATGCCCTGGCGCACCCAATGGGTGGCAAAGGTGGAAAAACGCGTCCCCATGGCGGGGTCGAAACGGTCGATGGCTCGGAGCAGCCCCATGCTTCCTTCCTGGATCAGATCCACGAAGTCCAGTCCGCGCCTCCGGTAGGCTTTGGCCACCCACACCACCAGCCGCAGGTTGTGCTGCACCAGCTCTTCCCGCACCGCCCGGATGCGGTCCATCGACTCACGGAGAATCGAGGCGATGGAAAGAATCTGTTTCCGCGTGAGGAGTGGGGCCACCGAGTTGCGACTTCGGCGTCCCCTCCGCGGAGCCGGTTCGACCGGGGGCGGAACGGCGAGGGAACGATCGAATCCCTCGCCGGAGTGGTCGCGGTCTCCCACCGAGCGCAATAGCCTCTCCGCGTACTCCTCGGCGGCGATCAGTCGCCGGCGCGCGCTGGGTGAAAGCGGCCGGGAAGGGGCCGGGATATCCGCCGGGACTTCAATCTCGGTCTTGCCCACCGAGCGTCGAGCGAGCTCGATCGCTTGAACCAGACGTCGGCGTGCGCTCCATAAGATGGACGCCAGCTCTTTTTCACCCTTGGCCGATAGCAAGGGATGGCGACCGGCCACATTCAGAAAATAGCCCACATCGGAGGGAGACGCTTCCGTCTCGGTTTCCTGCTCCCGCTGCTCGGAAGCCTCCGTCGTTGCTTCGTCCAATGCGTTCTCTTCTCGCTGGTCGTTTAGCTGATCGGCCCAGGCGCTCAGGCCGGAGCCGGAGTCGTCGACAACGGGAGTGACGCTTGGCCATGGGTGACTCATCAAACTCGTCAGGGCTTTCATGACTACACTTCGGTCGATGTCTGCAAAGGGACGAGACAGCGGTTCAGGGAAGTCGCCGTCTCGTTCAGTCGCGACGCGATCTTGATTTCTCCCTGGAGCAGCGAGCTCAGCGGCATGCTGTCCAGGAGTCTCTGGATGTGCAGGTTCACCGCCGACCAAACCGGTCGCAGTCCGCAGTCCGCGGTGTGAACACAGCAGTCGTCGTTTCCGGTGAAGCGCGCGCAAAGATCGGACTGGGTGATGAATCCGCCCAGAGCTCGCACCGCTTCGCCCAGCGTCACCGTCTCCGGAGGTCGGGTCATGCGATAACCGCCCCGCGTGCCCCGAATCGACTTCGCCAACCCGGCACGGCTGAGAACCCGCAGGAGCTTCTCCACGTAGGCAGGCGAGAGGCTCTCCGAGGCTGCCACCTCGCGTACCGTGACCGGTCTCGGCTCGCCGGCACGTCGCGCCAGTTGGAGCAGGCAGCGGACTCCGTATTCTTCCTGTGCGGTGACTTTCATCGATCAGTAGCCCGGGGCCCCACCCCCAGGCCTTCGCGCTTCGTCGACTTCGCGACTGCGCGCGGGCTGAGGGCTCGTCAGTGGCCCGGGGCCCCTGTACCCCCCAGGCCTTCGCGCTTCGTCGACTTGTTTGGAGTTGGGGTCTCACTCCTCGTTCGGCCCCGGCCTCCGCCTCGACCGGCTTCGCTACGGCCA
>DATDRI010000529.1:0-2395 GCA_035291825.1 Vicinamibacteria bacterium
AGCGCCTTGGCCATCCCGCTTCCCGAGGGAAGACTCCTTTTCGTGATTCCCTGGAAAGGGCGGGTGGTGTTGGGTACTACCGAGTCGCCCTTCGCGGGAGACCTTGATTGCGTGGCGGCGCAGGCAGGAGAGGTCGACTTCCTTCTCGGACTCGCTGGTAAGTTCTTCCCGAAGGCCGAGCTCGAGCGCAAAGACATTCTGGCGAGCTTCGCCGGTGTGCGGCCCCTCGTCGACTCCGGCAAGGCTTCCCTCTCCCGGGTCAGCCGGGAGCACAAGATCGTCGTTTCCCCCGCCGGGCTCGTCTCGGTGGCAGGGGGCAAGTTCACGACCTTTAGGCGAATGGCGGAGGTGGTCGTCGATCGGATCGCCAAAGAATTGCAGAGGGAGGGTCGTCGGTTTGGGCCCTGCCGGACGGGCGAGTTGAGATTGGACGGCGTCCTTCCACCTTCTCCCGGTACAATCCCGTCAGCGGAGGAGATCCGGCAGAGCGTCCAACGAGCCATGACGATGACCTTGAGCGATCTCTTGGTTCGCCGAGCCAAGACGGCATTGCTCGCCGAGGGCCAGGGATGGGGCGAGGCGGAAGAGAGCTCGCGCATCCTAGCGGCCGAGCTCGAGTGGAACGACGCGGAGCGCCTGAAGCAGTTGTCAGAGTACCGCAGAGAACTGTCGGAGTGTTTCAAGCGAGGGGCCATTCTGTGAACGAAGAAAGCCTCGGGATACTGACCTACCTCAGTTTCAGCGCCGGGTCTCCGAAGAGGTGGTAGATGCTCAGAAGCTCCGGGAAGGCTCCGGATTCGGCATATGCCGTCTGCGCGGCTAGGATCGCGTCTCCGATTGTGTGGTGGTCCCCCCGGAGCAACTCACGCATCAAAGCTTTGTGATAGAGATGCGCGGGTCCGTCCAGACTCTCGCCGCTCGGTGAAAAAGCCGCGATGATGCCTTTCCCTTCCGCCTTCAACAGCGTCTCCGACAAGGAATCAAAGTTCGGAAACTGAAAGTATCCATTGAGGCAGTTCATGGTCAGGAGCACGGGTTGCTGGGACTGAAAGCCCAAAGAGTCGACATGCTCCACCCGGAGAACGTTCTGCGTCCACAAACGCATCCCCCCGTGGCCGATGTAGCTCATGAGCGAGGCTCCCTCGTCGAAGGCTTCCAGGATGGCGTCGTGAGTGGCGGCGACGCCTAGCCGGTGAAGGTAGATTTTGGTGACATCTCGACCCGACAAGAGCGTCGACGCTAGCTCCTCGGCATTGGCCACGAAGTCGCCCGCCGCCGGGTCCGGCCGGTCCGCTATCAGCACCGCCCGTCCATCGAGTCCGTGGCCTGCCGTTTCGTAGGCCACTATCTTCTCCACCATGACCCGCGCTTCATCCAGATTGGCCGCCGGCAGACGTCCGATGGCGATATCGGGCAGCGAGTCGTCTCCATTGACCGACGCATAGGCGGGGTCGGAAGCCGTCCACAGATAGCTCGACCTGAACGGGAACGGAGGGACTTGGTTGGTGACTCCCCAACCGAGGTAATCTTTAAAGTCGAAGGTGCCGTCTCCCAGCAACAAGACGTAGCGGGGTGGTGTTCCCCAGTGATGGTAGGCATGCTCCAGGAAGTCCCGCACCGCCTCGGGACGGCTCTCTCCATGTCCAAACTCGGAGTAGATCTCCTCGATGGGTACCGCCAGAGACGTCAGGCCCTGACTGCGCCGCAGCTCCAGCAAGGGCCACGAAGCCTCGAGAAGACTCTCCGGGCCGATCACCAGGTAGTGGGCACCGTAGGTTGTGCGCTTGAGGAGACTGGCCAGAGGCTCCCGCACCTCGGGATGATGCAACGCCTGGGAGTCGGCCACCAGATAACGACGGCCCGCTTCGGCGTGGAAACGGAGCCCACCCTCCAAGCTTTCGGCTCCGCTCAGCCATCGGTGGGTTGAATCAGTCGTGTCCACGATGAACGCTTTACCGGTTAGTCCCGTGATCTCAGCAACACCCGACTCCCCGAAACTCCCATGAATCTGACCCGCCTCCCCCACCAACTGCCGCGGATAGCTCAGCTCGAACCGGTTGAGCATGATCCGCGAGAAGGCGGCACCGGTGTCCCCGACGTTCTCGATCTCGAGGACATTCTCGCCTTCTCGAAGAGCCCCGGGCAGGAGCTCCGTTTCGGTCATGAGGTCCCGCTCCCCTTCGAGCGTGAAGTCTTCGAGCAACATGCCGTTCAGGTACACACGGACATGATGGTCGGGTTCTACGGGCAAGTCCGTCGTTCCCTGAATCCAGATCCTGAGAGTCGACATCTCCGAGGTGGGGGCCAGGTCATGAACTTCGAAGGGATAGGACTTCGTCACCGGAGCGAGTAGAAAGTCCCAGAGCCAGGGGTCGGGGGCCGACGAGAGTCTTCC
>DATDRI010000530.1:0-2109 GCA_035291825.1 Vicinamibacteria bacterium
GTGAACGTCGCGGGCTTCGCGGGACGCTTTCTGCCAGGGATCGAGTCGTGAAAGAAAGCGGCGCCGGCCCAACCGTTGGCCGTCATTCAACGTGGTTGCCAATCTGAGATCAGTCAGACGGCGGTCCGGACCGGCGTCTGACTAGGCTGAGTTTGGCACTCCCGCTCAATGACGCCTGGAATCGTCCGGCGGAGCGTCTGACTAGGCTGAGTTTGGCACGGCGCTCCATGACGCCGGAAATCGTCCGGCGGGGCGTCTGACTAGGCTGAGTTTGGCACCCCCGCTCCATGACGCCGGAAATCGGACCGCAGGACCCACAACGGGTATCTGGCCGAGCGGGACTACGGTAAAGAGGTGATGGAGCGATACCGTCGAGCGGGGCTGACTAGGGTTGAATCAGCGCCACCAAGCGCGTGAACAAGACGAGGCCGCTCACGCCGGTTAGAATCGCCCCCAACAAGCCCGCACCGAAGGCGTCAGTTCTCGGGTAGGGGCTTCGCCGAGAGAAAATGGCGGCGGCGGTCGAGAACCCCAAGCCGACGACGAGCGCCGCAAGAAGATAGATGTCGATCGCCAGGAGCCGGCGCTCGGTGAAGACGAGCGGGTAGGGTCCGGAGGAGTACCAGGGCACTCCGTCGAGCCCCATCGCTACCAACGCGGCGCCGATTCCAAACAGGGAACCCACCGTACCGCCGATCAATCCCCACATTCGCTCTCGGGTGGGGCTGAGCCCGGTCTTCCTGTCTACTCCATCCACTGTGGCTCTCCCTGGGGAAGCAAAGCGAGAAAGGCATCCACCGCTCGACCCATGGCGGCTCCGTCTTTCCCGTCGAAGGTCAACTTGGTGCGGTACTTCTCTTCGTTCCAAGCGGGATAGGAGCCTATGTCTACCCTGGGATGATTGCGGACGACTTCATTCAACATCGGCGCCAGATCGGTCTCGTCGAGCTTCGTGTAAACGGCCCGTGACAAGAAGGGGAGATCTCCGCCGAGATGTTCCCGAATGATCCCTAGCTTCTTCCGAAAGACTTCCGGGATTCCCGGTAGGATCCAAACGTTCTCGATGACGGTCGCCGGCCAGAGCGAGTCCGGTTTGGAGAGCAAGCGAGCCCCTTGGGGCACCAGAGCCAGACGTAGATGGCTGTCGTTGATGCGCTCGCCGAAGTGGCGCCGCAACATGTCTTCCAGCACCGGGTGGGAGACGACCGGCACGCCGAACGCCGAAGCGACTCCTTCCATGGTGACGTCGTCGTGAGTGGGACCGACTCCACCGCTGGTGAAGAGGAAATTATGAGAAGAGGAGAGCGCCGAGACTTCCTTGGCAAGGGTTGCCACGTCGTCCGCCACCACAACCACTCGCTCCAAACGGATGCCGAGCTCGCGCAGGAGCCGTGCAAGCTCGATGACGTTCTCCTCCTGAGTCTTTCCACTGAGGATCTCGTTCCCGATGATGAGGGCGGCCGCGGTTCGCGACATGGGCGCATCATACCGTCAGGCGCCAGACGCGGTAAAGGTCGCGGAAGTCAAGGGTCCCGAAGCGAAGGGGGCGGGAGGCACGCCACTTCGACTGGACGTCCGGTCTCGGGGTGAGGGAAGCGCACTCGTTCGGCGTGCAGAAAGTAGCCCGCATCACCGGGAAGCGCCCGGGTCTTGGCGTCCGGTACGCCGCCTAGGGAGTAGAGCGGGTCGCCGACCAGGGGATGGCCGACGGCAGCGAGATGGATGCGGATCTGGTGGGGCCTTCCGGTGAGGAGCTCCACCTCGACCAAAGAGGCGTCGGCGCGACGTTCCAGGACTCGGACTCGACTCCGAGAAGGCTTGCCGTGCGGATTGGCTGCAAAAACGGTTCCTAGAAGTGCGTGGGGCACCGCGCCGATGGGCGTGTCAATGGTCGACTCTTCCCAATCGACGAGGCCGCGTACGAGTGTGCGATAGATCCGCTGCACGTTCGTCTCCCACAGGTTCCGGATCCGGCGGCGGGCAAGCTGTGTCCGCGCCCACAGCATGACTCCGGAAGTTCCTCGGCCTAGACGATGGAGCGGGGTTGCTCCTGGATAGATGCGACCGAGGAGCGTGAGAAGCGTGTTGTTCAAGAAACCGCCGCCCGGC
>DATDRI010000531.1:0-8998 GCA_035291825.1 Vicinamibacteria bacterium
AGACCTAAAAGCGCTTCCGGTTCCTCACCCAGCAGCTGCTGGAAGCCAACGAGGGGATTTGCAACGCGCCCCCCACGGAGCCCGCTGCCGATTCGGAAACGACCGTGTTAAAAAAAACGTCACGCAGATCGTCCAAGAAGAGCTCGCGCGGGAAGTAGAGCGTCTGCTCTCACGCATTCTGCCTGGGAGCGCTCGAGCCGCCCGCGTCGATCTCGAGGCAACCGAGATGGCCGTGCGGAACTCGATACACGAGGTGGGTGGCGTCGAGAAGCTGCTCGCTGCCACGATGGGTATCGAGGTCACCGGATCGACTGCCGCAAGGGTCACCTGGCCACGTTCGTGGACCGCCATCGACGGCACCGGAGTGCCCATGGTCGCACGTGTGACCGGACGCATAAGATGCGCCCACCTACGTCGAAGCTGCTTGCCTTCCGCGTACTGAGCCGCGCCCAGAAGCATGAGGGCGAATAGGCCGACGTTCCACTGGCCGTTCTGCAGAGAGGCGAAGGACCGAGGCGAGGGCCATCCATTGTGCTGCCACCGTGAGGTCGTAACCTGCGGCTCGCGCCCATCGCCCGAAGGCCCAAAGGAACAAGAAGCATTGGAAGAGCAGGAACAAGAATGTGCCCCAGGCATCCGGCAACAGGGAAAAAGGCAGCATCGCCAGGCCGGCCAAGGGGCTGTACTTGAAAAAGTCCAGATTCGGCTGGGGCGCGCAAGGGTTCTGCATTTGCACGATGTTCCGGGCCGCTTCCGTCACCACGCGATAGGGGGGAGGTTTCTTGACGATGGCGGTGTGAGCGCAAAGGGTGACGGTCAGCGGGATCAGAACCAGTATCGGGAGGGAGAGGCGCTTCAACGCGAGAGCCTTCAAGGATTTGTGTTATTCTGCCAAGATCATCGCGGCCGCGGAAGGGTGGAGTCTACTGCGGGTGTCTAGAGTCTTCCAGTGGGTGCTAGGTTGTAGATCTGACGAAAGGACCGGGAGAAAGGGGGGAGAGCTTGTGTCCCGCAAGCGGCGTGACAAGCCATCTCCCAGAGCAGCCTGGCGCGGCCTCCGGTCCGGCCGAGGGCGAACAGCAGTTGTTGGCGCTCTAGGTGCGTGTGCCCTCGCCTTACTCCTCGGACTTTTTTACGGGCTGACCCGAGAAGATACGCCGGTTCCCGATCCGGACCGGTCGGTGATGGAGCCCCAGGTGGCCGCGAAGATTGAGCAGGCTCGCCGGGCAGTGCTGGTGGAGCGAGGCTCGAACGAGGCCTGGGGCTATTTTGGGTTGGTGCTTCAAGCGCACCGATTCGATAAGGAGGCCGCAGTCTGTTACCGGCGCGCGGTCGCGCTCGCGGTGGGCGAGTTTCGCTGGCACTACCTGCTTGCTCACGCTTTGAGAGACCAAGATCCAGCGGATGCTCTTGCCGAGGCCGAGATCGCGTCGAGGCTGAAACCGGACTACGCTCCGACCTACGTGCTGCGGGCGCAGCTTCTCGAAACAGCTAACGAACCGGAACGGGCGATGGAGCAGTACCGGCAGGCGCTCGAGCTGGACGCGGAAAGCGCCGTTGCGGAGTTCGGCCTGGGACGTTTTTACCTGGCCAAGGGGGAGCTCCAAGAGTCGCTCCGTCATCTCCTCCGTGCCCGGGATTTGAGCGAGGATGCTTCTGCGATCCACGGATCCCTGGCTCAAGTCTACCGTCGACTAGGTGACATGAAGGCGGCCCTTCGAGAGAATCGGCTCGCCTCGGAACTAACCGAGACGGTGGCCATCAGTGACCCGGTCCATTATGCCATGCGCAAGGAGGCCGTTTCGTCTACGGCGCGGCTCGAACGCGCCATCCTCGGTGACCGAGCGGGGGATTATGAGGTGGCCGAGTCCATCTACCGGGAGTTGGTCAAGCTTCGGCCCGACGACGCCCACATTCGCGCTCGGTTCGCCGACTCTCTCGCCCGTCAGAGCAAGCTCCAGGCGGCCAAGGAGCAATATCTCGCGGCACTCGCGATCCTCCCCCAGAGCGCGACGGCTCACTACGGGCTCGCCAACATGCTCAACTTTGAAAGGGAATATGAGGGCGCCGAGAGCCATTATCGCGCCGCTCTCGAGACGAGGCCGGAGCATATTCCAACCCTTGTCAATCTAGGGAGCCTCCTCGCCTTCCAGGGAAGGCTCGACGATGCGGCCTTGCTTTTTCGAAAGGCCCTGGAGATCGAGCCGAAGGCTTTCGGCCCCAACCGCCACCTCGGGCAACTGCTGATTCAGCAGAGTAGATACGCCGAGGCGATCCCGTACTTGCGAGAGGCGCTCGAGTCCCGGCCGGACTCTGGCCCGGTTCATCTTCAGCTTGGCATGGCTCTAGCCCTCACCGGCGACTCGGGTGCTGCTTGGGAGCATTTGCGGAGAGCCCAGGAGCTCGGCGAAAAAGTCTCCTTGCCGTTCCTCGAGGAGCTCCGAAGACGTGTTGGTCCGTTTGAGAGTTCAGACACCCAGCCGAAATAGGCCTCGCCCGGAGGTGGGGCATGTGGTTCCAGCCACTACAGGGAAGGGTAGGGTGGCAACCGCGCGGGCTCTCGAAAGGCCTTCTGTTTCCGGTAAAGCTCCAGCCGCTTTCCGATCTCGTTAGCTAGCCCGGTCGACTCTTCCGTCGCCAGCGCCACCGCCGCTTGGGCGGTTTCGACGGCGCGAAGAAAGTCACCCGCCGCCGCACAGGCCGCGGCCAGGGTGTCCAGGATCAGCGGCTGGCGATGGCCGGTCAGCTCTGCCGCACGCTCGGCAAGACGAACCGCTTCGTCTGGATTCCGGACCTTATCGTCCGGGTGCGTGGCGAGAATCCAGGCGACCTCGTTCATGGGCTCCGGCCAATCTGGTCTTTGGGCGAGCGCGGCGCGAAAATGCTTCAGTGCCGCATCCCGCTCTCCCACCATGCGCAGAGCAAGCCCCAGGTTGTTATGCGTTTCGCCATCGTTAGGGTCGGCCTGGAGAGCTTCACGAAAATGACTGACCGCCTCCGCGAGGTGGCCTTGCGATCCCAGCACCGTACCCAGGTGGTTGTGCGCCGCCGGGAGATTCGGGTTGAGGGCAATGGCGCGGCGGTAGTGCTGGACGGCCTCCTCCAACCTGCCCTGTTCCTTGAGGGCCACACCCAGGTTGAGGTGCGCCACCGCAAGCTCTGGCGTTAGCCGAAGGGCCTCCCGGAAATGGCGAACAGCTTCTTCGGTTCTGCCTCGCTCCCTGAGCGCCACGCCCAGCCAGTTGTGGATTTCCGCGAGGTCGGGCTGGGCTTCGAGCGCCTTCTCAAAATGAGCAATGGCCTCGTCCACCCTTCCCCGAGAGGCGAGGGCGGAGCCTAGGTAAGAGTGGGCTTCGGCGGAGCGGGGGTCGAGCGCGAGCGCCCGACGGTACTGGTCGATGGCTTCATCCAGTTTTCCCTGGGAGGCAAGCGCGAAGCCGAGTTGGATCGCCGCCTCCACGTTAGACGGGCGAGCGGTCAGAGCCTCCTTCAGCTCGGTGGCCGCCTCGTCAAAGCGGCCCAGCCCGGTGAGCGCGTGCGCCAGTTCTGTCCTTGCTTCCTCGAAACCCGGTCTCAGCTCAAGAGCGCGTCGATAGTGGACAGTAGACTCTTCAAGTTTTCCTAGGCTGCGGAGGATCCTCGCTAGGTCGATGTGCGCCTGTGCGTTGCCCGGATCGAGCTCCGCTGCCTTCGATGCGTGCCGAAGCGCGCTTGCCGCATCTGCCCGAGCGATAGCGATGCGCGCCAACTGAAGGTGTCCTTCCACGAAATCGGGCCGCTCCCGAAGCATCCTCTTGCCCAGAGCCTCCGCCTCTGGGTAATTCTTGTCTTCAATGAGCTCGGCCAGTCTCTGGTCTTCGCGATAGAAGGAGATGAGGTCCTTTGGGTCTTCCTTGCTGCGGTCGAAATCGATCGCATCGCCGCGGTAGCCGCTCCCGCCAAGATACCCGAGCGACTCCATTCGCCGCCGGGACGCCTCATCTGGCGCGAGACGATCGCGGGTCTCTTTTTCCCGCGTGTGAGCCTTCAGGACCTGCTTCAACTGGTTCTCCAAAGATTGTGCGATTCGAGGCTCCCGCTCGATGAGGTTGACCCGCTCTTCGGGATCTCTTTCGAGGTCGTAGAGCTCGGGACGGCTGGTTTCAATGTACTTCCAGCGCCCGCTGATCAGCCCCAGAAGCGAGTTGGTGCCGTAGTAGCGAGGTGCAGTGAAGCTTTCCATGTAGAACTGCCTCTGTTTGGCCGGAGAGCTCGGGCCCAGCAACCACTGAGAAAGGTTCTCGCCTTGTACTTCCTTGGGAACTTCGGCGCCCACCAAACCGGCTATGGTAGGCATGACGTCGATGAGCCCGACCCATTGATCCACTTGTCGCGGCGTCGAGCGCCCGGGAAGGCGAATGACGAGCGGCACCTTGAGGGCGCTCTGATAGACGAAAAAACCGTGGGTCAGCTCACCGTGCTCGCCGAGCATCTCCCCGTGATCACTGGTGATCACCAGGAGGGTGGAGTCGAAGATTCCCAACTCCTTGAGTTTGCCGACGACCTCACCCACGCTGTAGTCGGCGAAGGCCACTTCACCCGCGTACCCGTCGTCG
Organism: Vicinamibacteria bacterium; assembly: GCA_035291825.1. Taxonomy (GTDB): domain Bacteria; phylum Acidobacteriota; class Vicinamibacteria; order Marinacidobacterales; family DATDRI01; genus DATDRI01. The sequence goes on from DATDRI010000531.1 coordinate 4,596, forward strand.
GCAAATCGGGAAGCGAAGGGCTCCGGGGGCTGATAGCCATCGTGAGGGTCGTAGTAATGAAGAAAAAGAAAGAATCGCTGGCCGCGGTGCTCTTCCAGCCACGCTTCGGCCAAGCGGGTCGTCTCGTCGCCCTTGCGCTCGCTCAGATGGTGAATCTTGTGTACTTCTTCGAAACGATCGTTGTAGGTATCGAAACCCTGGCTGAGGTTGAACCGGGAGTCGAGGACGAAGCTGCTGACGATCGCCCCGGTGACAAAGCCTTTCGCCTTGAGCAGCTCGGCCAGGGTCACGATCGAGTCGGCCAGCCGGTGGTTGAGGTTGTCGCGCACACCGTGATACGGCGGTACGGTCCCGGTCAACATCGATGCGTGGGCTGGGAGGGTGATGGGAACCGGCGATTGCACGTTCCGGAAGAGAGCGCCCTGGCGGGCGAGATCATCGATGTGCGGAGTCGTCTCCCTCGGAAACCCGTAACTGCTCAGATAATCTGCCCGTAGCGTATCGATACTAATGAGCAGCACGTTCTGGGTCTGGGGCTCGTGAACGCCACACGCGGCGAGAAGAACCGTCGCCCAGCAGGCGCGGATGAGGGGACGGGCTCTCATCGGGGCTTCATTATCCTCCCCACCAGAGGGTCAAATCAAGGTTCCGGAGCCGGCGCGGGAAGCGCTCCCTAACCCTGCCGCCGCACGAGCGGAGTGGTTGACTCTCCCGGGTCCAAAAGGGAGAATAAACCTCCGCTGACCATGAAGGATTTCCTTTCAAGAAGTTGCGGAGCGTCGGCCACATTCATTTGTCTTTGCCTGAACCCTTGGCTTGTCGGAGAACTCTCCCCGACCCTGCCCGCGTTTCAGGATAGGCCCTTCTTCACCGAGATCACCCGTCAGGTCGGGCTCGACTTCGTTCACGATCCCGGCACCGAAGGCAAGTACATGGCGCCCGAAGTCATGGGCTCGGGAGGCGCCTTCTTCGACTACGACAACGATGACGATCTGGACATTTACCTCGTCCAAGCGGGACCGCTTCCAGAATCCAAGAACGAGAGCCGGGTTCCCAATCGCCTCTACCGTCAGAATGCCGATGGCACCTTAACCGACGTCACCGCCGAGTCCGGTCTAGGAGACACCGGCTACGGAACTGGAGTTGCCGTCGGGGACATCGACAACGACGGCCTGGTGGACGTTTATGTGGCCAACTATGGGCCGGACGCGCTCTACCGCAACCGCGGGGGCGGCAAGTTCACCAACATCACCGCCCTCGCCGGCATCGGTGAGAACGGCTGGTCCGCTTCCGCGGTCTTCTGCGATTACGACCGCGACGGATATCTGGACCTTTACGTTTCCCACTACGTGAAGTTCGACCCGACCAAGGTCTGCGTGAAGGGAGACGGCGCTCGCGATTATTGCAGCCCGCAGAGCCTTCCCTACGAAAGCGACGTTCTCTATCACAACAACGGCAACGGGGCGTTCACCGATGTGTCCGGCCCAGCCGGTCTTCTCGGCGTTCGCGCCCCCGGTCTAGGCGTCCTCTGCTCGGACTTCACCGGGGACGGCCTTCCCGACTTTTACGTCGCTAACGATGGCGAAGCCAACCAGCTCTGGGTAAACCAGGGGAACGGCAAGTTCTTGGACCAAGCTTTTCTGCGAGGGGCGGCGTTGAGCGGAATGGGCAGGCCACAAGCCAGCATGGGCGTAGCGCTTGGCGATGTGGAGGGGGACGGCGACCTCGATCTCTTCATGACCCATCTAGTGAACGACTACAACACGCTCTATTTGAGTGACGGCAAAGGCGGGTTCGACGACGCGACCGCGGCCGCCGGGCTTCTCACACCGAGCCTGCCCTGGACGGGTTTCGGAACCGCTTTCTTCGACTTGGAGCACGACGGCGACCTAGACATCGTGGTGGTGAACGGGCGGGTCGACCGCGGTCCCGTGCTCCCCGAAGCTCGGATGAGTTCCTATTGGAACCACTATGCCGAACCGAAACACCTCTATCAAAACGATGGAAAAGGCCGCTTCACCGACATCAGCAGGTTGACCGGCTCGTTCGGCGCCGAGATCGAGCTGAGCCGCGGCCTGGCCGTGGGCGATTTCGACCGCGACGGCGATCTCGACTTGCTGGTCACTAACACCGCGGGTCCGGCGCGGCTCTACCGCAACGATGCGAAGAAGACAGGAAGCTGGCTTTTGGTCCGTGCCCACGACACCCCTCACCAGCGCGATGCCCCCGGGGCGGTCGTCACCGTCTTTTCTGGTGGCAAGAGGTACCTACGGGTGGCCGACCCCGCTTTCAGTTACCTCTCGAGCAACGACGCGCGTGCGCACTTTGGAATTCCAGGCGCGACCCGCGCCGACCGCATCGAAGTACTCTGGCCCGACGGAAGTCGGGAGGTTTTCCCGGCAGTGCCCCTCAATCAAAGCATCGTTCTCAAGAAAGGTCAGGGCAAGCCGACCACCCACTGAAGCGTGAGGCGGATGCTGAACCGGGCGACTTCGACAGGAGCGCTTCGTCGGCCACCGGGAGCGCTTTCTCTAACCGGCCCGCTTGCCCCATTCTGTCTGTCGTATGTAAGATCGTGGGCCTGTGGCTTTCTTAATTTAATTATTAACAGAGGCTCAGGAATATGAAAGGCACGGCAACCACTCGGCTGTTCATCGCGGTTCTTTTTTTTGCCGGTCCTTCGTTCGCCGAGGAAGGACTGGAGAAGCTCACCGACGAGCATCGCAAGTGGCTTGAAGAAGACGTCGCCTACATCATCGCGAAACGGGAGCGGGAGGTCTTCCTGTTGCTCGACACGGTCGAAGACAGAAACCGCTTCATCGAGGTTTTTTGGGAAAGACGCGATCCCGATCCGGCTACGCCCGCGAACGAGTTCAAGATAGAGCACTATAGGCGAATCGACTACGCGAACCGCGTGCTCGGCCGAGATTCGCCCCGGCCCGGGTGGAAGACCGACCGCGGTCGCTACTACATCATTCTGGGACAACCGCAGGAGACCCAGCGCTACGACGGATTGAACGAAGTCGTCACCTGCGAGATATGGTTCTACCAAGGCGACACCAGCCTGGGAATGCCGCCGCGGTTCAACTTGCTCTTTTTCAAGGACAACGACATAGGTGAGTACAAGCTCTACCATCCTTTGGCGAACGGACCGGAAGCTCTTCTTCGGGCCGGAGAGTACTTTCGAATGAATCAGAACATGGCCGTGGACGCGCTCGAGATCGTCTCGATGGATCTGGCGCGAGCGAGCTTGACGGTCGACCTGACCGAGCCGGTCGGGAGCTTTCTCTCCGGCCGTAGCACCCGGCAGCCTCTGTTGCAGCAGGCGCGGCCCTCGATCGGGGTCGACGCGCAGCTCGCCATCATCAGCGAGTCGCCCTTGCGCCGGCTCCGCACCGACTATCTGGACGCCTACCTACGCTACAAGGAGAAGGTGTCGGCGGAGTACTCCTTTCGGTACGTGCCGAGCCGGCAGCAGTTCGCGGTACTCGTCGGACCGCGGGACACGCCCTTTTTTCACTTCAGCGTGGAGCTCGATCCGCAGTATTTCACTCTGCAGGCGGATAGGGAGCAAGCCAGGTTTTACACCACTCTCGATCTCAGCATGGAGATCCGGGATCGGAACGGCACCCTGGTCGCTTCTTACGAGAATAGTTCTTACCTTGAGCTGAGCCAGACCCGAATGGAACAAGTACGGGGTGCCCCTTTTGCCTACCACGATGACTTCCCGCTCGTGCCGGGCGAGTATCGAGTAAGTTGGATCCTCCGGAATCGCGCCACCAAGCAATTCACCGCCTCGGAAAAAGACCTGCAGGTCGAGCCGGTGGCCGGCCATCCTTCCTTGAGTCCGATCCTTCTCGGTTACAAGCGAGAGATTACCGCCGGTACCGAAGAAGAACATCGTTCGTTTCAGATGGGCAACCAACTCCTCTACCCTGCCGTCGACGGTATTTTTGCCTCGGGCGAGACGGCTTGGGTTTTTCTTCAGGCGCCGAAAGCTCGTCCTGACCAGGAAATACGATGGACTCTTTGGGCCGGGCTGGAAAAGCTGTCCCAGCGCGTCGTTCGAGTCGGTGCCTACGGCGGGGCTCCGGCCATCGAAGCGTTCCCCCTTGCTGGGCTCCCCGGCGGAACCTACCCATTGCAGGCCGAGCTACTAGACCTGTCCGGCAATGTGGTGGCGGAGCGAACGGCCGACCTGACCGTTTCGCCACGCGCCTCCATACCGCGGGCCGGATTCGTCTATCGGCACAGTTTCAATGCCGAGACCCCGGGATTGCTCGAATTGGCAGAGGGACAGCAATACCTGGCCCTGGGTCGCATCGCCGAGGCGGAGGCGGCTTTCTCGGAAGCCGTTGCCGCGGGCAATCCGCGACTGCCCCAGGCGCAATGGAAGCTGGCTT
>DATDRI010000532.1:0-7253 GCA_035291825.1 Vicinamibacteria bacterium
GGCAGGAGTTTGACGCGGCGGCGCGGCGGCCGCTGGCCACGCGTTTTCGCTACGCGTTCATCCATACGTACAAACCAGTCCTCGACGATGCTCGCTATCGGGCTTTCACGACGATGAAAGAGTATCGCGATTGGTGCGACAGGAACCTGCCGTCATGGCTCGGCTATGGGCGCGTTTGAATACCGTCAGGCAACGGAAATAAGAGATGCACTGGCGCGCCATGGCGTCAAGTACCTTTTTCTCGGAAAGTCTGGTGCGATCCTGCTCGGATTCCCGGACACCACCCAGGACGCGGATTTGTTCGTCGAGAAGTCATCCGAAAACGGCCGGGCATTGGCCGATGCGTTGAAGGAACTTGGCTTCGAGTTGACCGAAGAACAGTGCCAAGATCTCGAGCGGGGTAAGGATTTCGTTCAGCTCAAAAATGGCCCTTTCGACGTTGATGTGATCTATGCACCGGACGGCATCGAGAGTTTTGCCGATGCATGGAAGCGGCATGTGGAAGTGGAAGGGTTCCCGGTGTGTCACATCGACGACATCATTGCGAGCAAGGAAGCCGCGAATCGCGTCCGAGATCGCGAGTCGTTGCCCCGGCTCCGGGCTTTTCGCGAGTGGCTCAGAAACAGACAACCCTAAGCCTCGGGTGCACTGGCCGTGGCCTGTCAGTGCGAAAGCGAAATTCTTGAGGTTCAGAAATTCGCCTCACCCACGAATTCCCGCTTATAGTGCCGCCGCATGCCGTCACGATCCACAGTGGATCCATGCGCTCGTTCAGGAGATTCGCCGGTCTCTGGATTCTATGGTGTACCGGTAATGTAATGTTCGAGCTGCCGGATCAGAAACTCTTTGTCTCTGATGATAGCTTTCACCACATCCCCGATTGAAATCATCCCGACCAATTTTTCTCCTTCCACGACAGGAAGGTGGCGGATGCGCTTTTCCGTCATCAGCACCATGCACTCTTCCATGGATTGTGGGGGACCAACGCTCACAACCTCAGTGGTCATAACTTCTCTTAGTGTAGTTTCCTTGGAAGACTTCCCGTGCAGGATCACCTTCCTTGCGTAGTCCCGTTCTGAAAAAATCCCGACGATTTTTTCTCCATCGAGTACAATGAGAGCCCCGATATTTTTTCAGCCATCAATTTCAAGCCATCAAATACGGTGGTCTCCGGAAAGGTCGACCAGGTTGGTTGGAGAAAGAGATGTGAATCTGGCGGCTTCGCCGCTGAGCGTAGACCACCTGCTGATTGCAGATTTGCACCAGGGTTTCGCGGCAGCCCCCACAGCAGGTACCCGCGGAGCAGGTGAGTCCCACTTCGTAGAGGCTAGTGGCCCCTTGCCGCACGAGCTCCCGCCCCCGGCGGTCGGTGATTCCGGTACAGAGACAGACGATCATGGACCGCTCCGCGCGGCCGTTGTTAGTGGTCCCACAACTTCAACTTCATTTGCGCCGGCCAACCCATTACTTTTCTTGGGTTTGGCGCGTTAAGCCAGAGGAAGACGTCGTTATTGCGAGCTTGCTCGAAGCTTCCCGACAGTGTAGGATTCCTTCCTTACTTTCGACACCAGTGCTTCAATGATTTGCCGCCGACAAGGTAGCTCGCGAAGCCTCCCGCTGAGCCTGCTGGTCCTTTTGTTTCTGGGTTCATCTTGCTCGCTCAAGAAGATGGCGGTCAGCAGGCTATCGGAGGTGCTGGCCGAGTCGGAGGTGGTCTATCGGTCCGATGAGGATCCCGAGCTGGTCGCCGAGGCCTTGCCATTCAACCTCAAGACCATTGAGACTCTTCTAGTATCGAGTCCGGACCACCGCGGGCTCCTCCTGTCCGCGACCACGGGCTTCACCTTCTACGCCTACGGTTTCGTGGAGCCAGAGGCCGACCGGGTCGAGGACGAAGACTTCGAGCTCGCGGAACAGATCCGTCGCCGCGCGGCACGATTGTACTGGCGGGCCTACCGGTACGGGATGCGCGGGCTGGAGGTGAAACATCCAGGCTTCGGCGACGTCCTATCGATGGAGCCGGAGACGACGGCGGCCCAGCTCGAGTCCGACGACGTCCCGCTGGCGCTATGGACCGCCGCGGCCTTGGGAGGCGCCATCGGGGTCTCCAAAGACGACCCGGAGGCCACCGCCGACATCGCCGTGGTGGGAGCGCTCCTTGGCCGATGCCTAGCACTGGACGCGGACTACGGAGAGGGCATCCTATACGAGCTACTGATCCTATATGAGGCGCAACGAGTGGGAGGTTCGATGGAAAAGGCTGGTGAGTACTACCAGCGCGCCTTGCAGCTCTCCCGCGGGAGCCGCTGTTCCACCTGGCTGCTCTGGGCAGAGAACGTCTCCGTCGCGCAACAGGATGTCCGAGAGTTCGAAGAGCTCCTGGACAAAGTTCTTTCGTTCGACGTCGACGCTTTCCCCGAAGATCGACTACTCAACATCCTCGCTCAGCAGCGCGCCCGTTGGCTAAAGGGTCGTGTTGATGAGCTTTTCCTAGTAGGTCAATAGCCGTGACCAATCGCGCGATCTCAAGAATCCTCTTCTCCTTGTTCTTCCTACCCATGGTGAGCCTCGGCTCGCCTCTGGAAGCAAGAGAGGTGATCCGAATGGGTACCTTGGCGCCCGACGGCTCCGCCTGGCACAAGATCTTGAAGCAGATGGGCGCCGACTGGCAGAAGTCCACCGACGGCGAGATCGTTCTCCGGATCTACGCCGGTGGCATCGTGGGAGATGAAGGCGAGATGATTCGCAAGATGCGAATCGGTCAGCTCCATGCCGCCGCCATTTCCAATGCCGGGCTCGCCGAGATCGATCCCGCAGCCTACGCCCTCATGCTTCCCATGATGTTCGAGAGCTACGAAGAATGGGACTACGTCCGCCAGAAAGTCAATCCCGCGCTGGAAGCGAAGCTCGAGGAGAGGGGTTTCGTCGTCCTCGCCTGGTCCGACGTCGGCTGGGTCTATTTCTTTACCAAGGACCCGCTTCAGCGACCTAGCCAACTGAAGCAGATGAAGCTGGCCGCCTCCGCCACCGAGGCGGCCACGGTGGAGATCATGAAGTGGGCCGGTTTCAATCCCGTGCCCATTTCCGCCGTGGATGTGGCCACCGGGCTGCAAACCGGTCTCATCGACGCCCTCTACCTTCCTATCATTTTGGCGGAAGGCTCGCAATTCTACCGGTACGCGCGGAACATGACCGACCTGAAGTGGGCACCGCTCCAGGGCGCCTTGGTCATGCACCAAGACGGCTGGAAGAAGCTCACCGCCGATCAACAAGAGGCAATCGTGGGAATCGCGCGCCAAGTGGGTGCGAATCTCAGAGATGACACTCGCCGCCAAGAACAGTTGTCTCTGGAAGCCATGAAGAGACGGGGGCTCGAAGTCCTCCCCGTCGACGAGCGAGCCCTGGCCGAGTGGCACCAAACCGCGCTCAATGCCTATCCTCAGGTCCGAGACAAGCTGGTCCCTCCGGAAATGTTCGATCGGGTGAAGCGGCTGCGCGATGAGTTCCGAGCCATGCGAGGACGATCCAGTCAGCCCTGAGCCCATCCCGGAACTGGTTGTGAAGAGAACCCATCTCCTCGAGGACAGCCTGTCTGTCCTCGCCCTTCTCACCATGGCCCTCCTTCCCCTTCTGGAGATTGTGATCCGGAGGTTTCACGCCGGTGGTATCCCGGGCTCCACCACCTGGGTGCAGCACTTGGCGCTGTGGGTCGGTTTTCTTGGCGCCGCCATCGCCGCTCGCAAGGGCGAGATGCTCTCACTGACCGCAGGCACCTCTTTGCTCAAAGGCATGTGGAAGACGGCGGCCGAGGTCTTCACCGCGGGAGTGGGAATGGCGGTGTGCGCGGTGCTGGGGAAAGGAAGCTTGGAGCTGGCGATGGTAGAGCGTGAAGGCGGGCGTGAGCTCGCCCTCGGTCTGCCCGTCTGGGTGGCCCAGATCATCATGCCGGTAGCCTTCATGGTGATCGGACTTCGCATCCTGCTGCGCCTCCCGGGTTGGCGGAACCGGATTGTCGCTGCCAGTTTCGTCGCCGTGCCCGTTCTCCTGGGCGCGATGGAGGATCTTCCTGGGAGCGGAGTCCTTCTGCCGCTGCTTCTCGTCGTGATTCTTGCTGCTGCTCTGGGTGCTCCCATCTTCGTGGGTTTGGGGGGAGTGGCCGCGGTCCTTCTCTGGAACAACTACGATCCTGTCTCGGCCATTCCGGTCGAGACCTATAACCTGGCTCTGAAGCCCATCCTCCCCACCATTCCACTTTTCACGTTGGCCGGCTATATCCTCGCCGAAGGCGGGACGCCGCGTCGGCTGGTACGCCTCTTCCGCTCTCTTTTTGGTTGGATGCCCGGCGGCGTGGCCATCGCCGCCATCGCGGTCTGTGCGTTCTTTACCAGCTTCACCGGAGGAAGCGGCGTGACCGTCCTGGCGATGGGGGGACTGCTGTACCCCCTGCTGCTCGAAGAAAAATACGGCGAGCAGTTCAGCTCCGGTCTCCTGACCTCCGCCGGTTCCTTGGGGCTTCTCTTCCCTCCGTCGCTGGCGGTGATTCTCTACGGACTGGTAGCGGAGACCGACATCCGCCGGTTGTTCGTGAGCGGCTGGGTGCCGGGCGTTCTCGAGATTCTTCTCGTCTCCGGCTTCGCCCTCTTTCACACCCGGCGCTCCGGAATGACGCGAGTTTCTTTTGATCTCCGCCGAGCGTTACAGGCCTCATGGCAGGCCAAGTGGGAGGTGGCGATTCCGGTCATACTGCTGGGGAGCATCCTGGGGGGATTCGCCACGCTGGTGGAGGCATCCGCGGTCACCGTGCTCTATGCGCTGGTGTTGGAGTTCTTCATTCACAAGGATTTGCGCATGAGACGCGACCTGGTTCGCGTGTTTGGAAATGCCGCAACATTGATCGGCGGTGTGCTGATCATCCTCGGTGTGGCCCTGGGCCTCACCAACTACTTGGTGATTGCCGAAATCCCATCGCTGGCCGTCGACTGGGTACAGTCCTTCGTCCAGTCGCGCCTGTTCTTCCTGCTCTTGCTCAACATCTTTCTGCTCATTGTGGGCTGTCTGATGGACATCTACTCGGCCATCGTCGTGGTGGTCCCGCTCATCACCCCGTTGGGTCTCGTCTTCGGCGTGGATCCTTTTCATCTCGGGATCATCTTCCTTACCAATCTCGAGCTCGGCTACCTAACCCCACCGGTGGGCATGAACCTCTTCCTGGCATCCTATCGCTTCCGAAGACCACTTCCCGATGTCTTCCGGGCGGCGCGTCCCTTCCTGGCCATCCGGGCGGTGGGAGTCCTTCTGGTGACCTACGTCCCCGCCTTGACGACCTTCCTTCCCCGGCTCCTGAGAATGGAATAACCTCAACGACTACGATCGCTACGCGCTCGAAGAGGCCCTCAGGCTCAAAGACGCCAACAAGATATCGGAGGTTGTGGTCTTGACGGTCGGCCCGGCCGGGGCTTCTCCCGTGCCGCGGACATGCCTGGCAACCGGCGCCGATCGTGATATGCTCAGCGGTTACTCCGCGTGGACACTTAATATAACGGGCTAGATTAACTAAGTCAGGAGGAAAGAACGTGAGGATACACACCAAGCTACCAGGTTGGGCGAAAGAACTGTGCGCCGTTGCGCTGGCGTTCGCCTTCAGCACGCTTGCCGCTGCGGATGCACAGGCTCAACAGAACAAACCCAACATCCTTATCATTTGGGGCGATGACGTCGGCTGGTACAACGTCAGTGCCTTCAACCTGGGCGTGATGGGCTACCGGACGCCCAACATCGACCGCATCGCCAGAGAAGGAGCGCTCTTCACCGACTACTACGGCCAGCAGAGCTGCACGGCGGGGCGCGCGGCCTTCATCACCGGCCAGTCGCCGTTCCGTACCGGCCTGCTCAAGGTCGGCCTGCCGGGCGCGGAGGAAGGCCTCCAGAAGGAAGACCCGACCTTGGCCGATCTCCTCAAGCAGCAGGGCTACATGACCGGCCAGTTCGGCAAGAACCACCTGGGCGACCGCGACGAGCATCTGCCCACCGTGCACGGTTTCGACGAGTTCTTCGGCTCCCTCTACCACCTGAACGCCGAAGACGAGGCGGAGCACCCCGACTATTTCAAGGACCCCGAGTTGCGGAAGAAGTACGGGACGCGCGGCGTGATCCACACCTGGGCGAACCCGGATGGCACCCAGAAGATCGAGAGCACCGGTCCACTCACCAAGAAGCGCATGGAGACGGTGGACGAGGAGTTCACCGCCGGCGCGATCGACTTCATGAAGCGCGCCAAGCAGGCCAACAAGCCGTTCTTCGTTTGGTGGAACTCCACCCGAATGCACATCTGGACGCGCTTGAAGGCGGAGAGCGACGGCAAGACCGGCCTCGGCCTCTATCCCGACGGCATGGTCGAGCACGACGGCCACGTCGGCCAGGTGCTGAATGCGCTCGACGAGCTCGGGCTCGCCGAGAACACCATCGTCATGTACTCCACCGACAACGGCGCGGAGGTGTTCACCTGGCCGGACGGCGGTCAGACGCCCTTCCGCGGCGAGAAGGCCACCAACTGGGAAGGTGGCTACCGCGTGCCGGCCGTCGTGCGTTGGCCCGGCGTCATCAAGCCCGGCACGGTCTTCAATGACATCGTGGCGCACGAGGATTGGATTCCCACGCTGCTGGCGGCCGCCGGCGAGCCGCAGGTCAAGGAAAAGCTGCTTGAGGGCTACCAGGCCAACGGCAAGACCTTCAAGGCGCATCTCGACGGCTACAACCAGATGGACTACTTCGCCGGTAAGACGCCCAGCCCGCGCAAGGACTTCTTCTACTTCAACGACGACGGCTCGCTGGTAGCGTTACGCTACGAACAGTGGAAGCTCGTCTTCCAGGAGCAGCGTTCGCACGGCTTCGGTGTCTGGCAAGATCCGTTCACCCCGCTGCGCTTCCCGAAGCTCTTCAACCTCCGTTCGGACCCCTTCGAGACCGCCGACAGCCATTCTATGGGGTACGAGCGCTGGGCGCTGGAGCACGCGTTCCTGCTGGTGCCAGCGCAGCAGTACGTTGGGCAATTCCTCGCATCGTTCAAGGAGTTCCCGCCGCGCCAGAAACCCGGCAGCTTCTCTCTCGACAACGTGCTCGAGTCGCTCCAGCAAGGCGGAGCCAACAGGTGACGCAGCGCTGAATGAGGGGCTGAGTCAACACACCGGGCCGCACCCGTCGCAACGGCAGGTGCGGCCCGTTCCTTGCGTGCCGTTTCCGGCCTGGCGATAAGT
>DATDRI010000533.1:0-2825 GCA_035291825.1 Vicinamibacteria bacterium
TCGGAAGTAGAGGAGTCCTTCCTCTCGATAAAGCGCATCGCCCCAGTCCCTTCCGTTGACTCGCAGCTGGTAGCCGTACTCCGTTCCCGGTTCGGGCAGAGACGCCTCGATCCAGTTTCGCTCGCGGGTGGTGAACGGTGAGCCGGGAACCTGGCGGCCGTTGGAACGATAGAAGATACTCAGCTCCGCCGCACCGACCGGCGGAGAAGACTCGCCGATGGTGTTGTCTCCTCCCCGACCCGGACCTCCCCAGGCCACCACCACGCTATCGTGCGCCAGGTTTTGAATATAGATGAACTCCCCTATGTCACCGCCCGACGCGGCGGCAAGCAGGCAGACTGGGGAGAGCGCGAGTCCCAGACGTAGGACCGCAGTCAGATGGGTTTGACTCCAACTTCACCTAGCCACTCGAGAATACGGAGCTCGACGATCTGTTCATGAAATCGACACCACTTTTCACGCGCTTCCGGCAGATCGTCGAGCGTGTCATTGAAGAGGACGCGCGCCTCCCGCTCCTGCAGCGTGGAACTGAGGAGCTTTCGCTCACGCCCCTCGTCTAATGTGCCCACGAACCGATGGAGGTCGCGAAAAGAAACCACCCGCCGAGACAGCGGGATGGTCACGTATCGTTCCTCGGCGGTGATCCGCTCCTCGTCTTCCTGCTCGTCCTCGTTCTCGAGATAGGTGGAGAAGAAGTGGACCTCGCCGGTCTCCCGATCGAGATAATAGCGGTGGTCCCGGGAATCATCTTGAAAAGCGTCCGCCAGCTCGGACCAGTCGACCCTGAGTAGCTTCATGATCTGCCCTATTTCGATTCTCACCCAAACCAAGCATCCAATCAAGACCACTTCTGAGAATCCGGCTCTCGAAGACTGCCGAGGCGGGCGGAAAGACCACTCAGTCCAGATAGTCTATGGTGCTGATTTCCCAGTAGTTATGATACGCGCCCGCGTCGTAGAGGCTGAGAAATCTGGGGATGCGCTGAAGGACGGTGGTGCTGCGGTGTCCGGGCAGACCGGCCGGATGAGACTGCCCATAATCGAAATAGGCCCGAATGAAAAGACTGTCTTCCCGCAACGGCAGGGACCGAACGTTTTCGACATACTGCCGGAAGCCACCGGAGCGAAGGAGATAGAACTCCACGTTGGATACATAGAAAGAGGACACCGTCTCTCCCCGTTCTCTGAGAAAGTCCCCCACCGCCTGCAGGGCGTGATCCCCGGCGAAGTCGCCCACCACCGGGACCAGGCGACCGCTCACGGTCAGCTCCCTGACGAACCGATAATCCTCTTCGGATCCCAAAAAATGACTCTGCCCCATGGGGCTACGAGATAACAAGAGCGACCGGTAGTCCGGGTGGTAGGACCTGGCGGACCGCCCGTAGGAGCGGAATCGAATGTCGAGCTGTTCAGTGAACAACGACCGATAGACGAAGCGAATATGCTCTCGGTCACGCTCGGAAAGCGACACCCGCAGTGTGCCTTCGATGTGGTCAAGGATCGCCTTCAAGTTCTCGGCGAACGTCCCCTCGCCGGGCGGGATCGACTCGACCGCGGCTACCAGCTCCTCGACATCGGCGGTCAGAGGCGGTGCCTCCCGTCCGTCCGCGGGACGCGAGAGGAGCCAACAGAGGTACTGGAACCGGGTGGTGGCCTGGTGAAGAATGGCGTTCAGCAGAAGGTGGTGCAGCATGTTTTGCTTGCGTACGTCCACGATGAACGCCCAGTGCGGGCGGATTCTAGCGATATAGGTGAAGTTCTGCTCAGGCCCCACACCGATGAAAGCTCCTCCCATCGGCTCCAACTGGTCCATGACCTGCAGGTAGGAGGTTTCGTTGGAGATGATGTTATCGGTGTCGAAGAATCCGGCCGGCCCCGACAGATCTTTAATGAGCTGCGCAAGCTCGGGGACCGGCTTCTGATCCAGCGACCGTTGGCAGGCCGGAGCGATCGCGAGTCCCAGGACCAGGGTCACTGGAATCGAGAGGGAACGTCCTAGCATGGTGGTTTGGTTCCTGGGATCTCTAGCACACCGCGCTCAAGGCTGTCCAGAATCCTATTTCGGGGACAGGTTAATTAGTTACTGAGGTCTGACGATGAGCCTCTCTATCTCCTCCGGTGAGGAGGACCGGTAAGAGGCCCGGACGGGAATACTGCTCGACGAATAACTGGGTAAGAACGAAAGCGCCAGGCGCTCCAGAGACAGCTACCCGAGCACGGCGATGCCCAGAACCGCCATGCCCATCGTGACGCGACACTCCACCGCGAATTGGGTGAGCGGGTTGACCCTCATCGTTCCTCTTCTCGGCGCCCGCGCCGTTCATCTTCCCGCTGCACCATGTCGTCGAACCGTTCTTGTTGCTCGGGATTCAGCAGCGCGCGGATTTCTTGGCGAAACTCCTTGCGCAGCGTCTCGAAAGCGGTTTGTGATTCATCCCAGAACTGGCGGGCCCTCTCCCGGTTGGAGACGAGCGCCGCCTCGACCGCCGCCTGCTGTTCGGAAGTGAGCTGCAGCTCACGGGTAAGCCTGGTGACCAACCTGTCGCCCCGCTCCCGTCGATCCCCGTCGCGGCCGTCCCTGTCGAGAAGCAGCCGATCGACCGCTACCCCAGCGCCCATCCCCACGATGAGGGTGAGGCACAAGCTAGCCCACATCCACTTGCCAGCCGTGGGCTTCACTTCAAGGCTCCCGCGGGGGAGGAAACGGCTCCAGGGCAATGCTGAGGACGGGACTCATGAGCGCGATCTCCTCATACTCCCAGGAGAGACCAATACCCACTTCGCTTGCCTCCAGTTCTCGGAGCTCCTCTTCTTGCTCCGAGAACC
>DATDRI010000534.1:0-4758 GCA_035291825.1 Vicinamibacteria bacterium
ATCCGGCGGCGGGCAAGCTGTGTCCGCGCCCACAGCATGACTCCGGAAGTTCCTCGGCCTAGACGATGGAGCGGGGTTGCTCCTGGATAGATGCGACCGAGGAGCGTGAGAAGCGTGTTGTTCAAGAAACCGCCGCCCGGCAGCGTGGGCAGACCCGCGGGCTTGGCAACTGCCAAGAGATGCTCATCCCGATAGAGGACGGCAAAACCGAGCGGTGCGGCGGGCTCTTGCCAAGGCGGTCGGCGCCAGGCGAGGATCTGGCCGCCGCGGAGCCTCTCCTCCGGTCCGGCCGGACTGCCATCGAGGAGCACCTTTCCCGCCAGGATTCTGGCCCGCCATTCATCCGCCGAGGAATGCCGGTAGCTTCGGCTGAGGTATTCCAGAACCGTCACCTGGGCGGCGGCAGGACCCAGGGTTTCGCGGTAGGTGTAGCCCTGATTCAGGCTCACCCGTCACTTCCTCCCCACCACGTAGGCGATCCAGGCGGCTTCGTCGCCGCCGCGGGTGACGCGGCGGTACGCACCGTTGCCCTTTCCGGTATCCCGCTCGGTACCTTCCCAGAGCACGTGAACGTCCCGAAAACCGGCCTCGGTCATGATCTCTCGCATTTCGGGTAGTGTCCACAGACGCCAGTCGTAGACGAACGCGTTTCGGATGCGCGTACCGTCCGGGAACTCGAAGTGGATCTTGCAGAGAATGTGGTGCGTCACCGGATCGAAATCGGCTTGATCCCAAAAGTAGATGAAGCCATGCTGTCGCCGCCTCTCTTTGAGCTGGATCTGTGTGTCGCTTCCTCCCCAGGCGTCCAGACAGAGGACGCCGCGTGGCTTCAGCGCGCGATAGGCGTTTCGCATGTACCGTAAGAAACTCTCACGAGTCTTGAACACCGAGTAGCTGAAATTCATGGCAGCGATCAGATCCGCTTTGGGCGAACGTACGGCCAGCACGTTACCCCGAATCAGGCGAACGCGCCGGCGTTGGTCTTCGTTCAGGTCGCTGATGTTGTGGATGCGTGCCCACCTCAACGTGGAGCCGTCGAGGTCGACACCCAGGGCGCGGTTCTCCCGGTGAAGACGGACGAAAAAACAGGAAAGAATGGCGGTGCCGCAAAAATCTTCTCGCAGCACACGGAGAGGTCTTCCATTGAGCTTCTGGTAGTAACGAGCAAAAAACCGGGCGTCCACTTCCGGAGCTTGGACGCTCAGCTCGTACAAAATGTGTTTGTCGGCATTCCGCGCGGTGAGTCTCGGCGTCTTCCTCGCTACCATGCCAGCTTTCGGCTCCCTGTCAATCTGGAAGAGGGCAAACACCTTCCCCGGAGAAACATCCTGGGAAAGGGTCCGCGGTGTGGGACGCTAATGAATCGTATAAGGCTCGCTCAAAGTGAAGGGCGCGATCTCTGCGTCGAAGCTTCCACCTTCTTGCCGCACCATCTGGTAGGTGCCCCGCATCGATCCAAACGGAGTCGGCAACGGGCAGCCGGAGGTGTATTGAAAGGACTCGCCGGGAGCGAGAAGGGGTTGCTGTCCGACCACGCCGGGGCCACGGACTTCTTCGACGTTGCCGTCGGCGTCTTCGATGATCCAGTGCCGGCTGACGAGCTGAACGGGCTCGGTCCCCTCGTTGGCGATCTTGACGGTGTACAGGAAAAACCATCGATTCACCTGTGGCTGCGAGTGATCGGGAGAGTACTTGCAGACGACGTGGATCCGTACCCCTTGGGTGACCGCCTCGGACGTGAACATCGGCTTGTGCTTGATCATGGGCGCCACATGCTAGCACAGGATCCGGGCTGCCTGTCCAGGGCGGCTGGCGTGTTCGAGCAGAACGGTCCATCGGTTAGGAGCTGGCGATCTCGGGATGCGCGAAGAGCGCTGGCTCGCCGCCGGTATGAAGGAAGACAACGGTTTCATTTTTCCCTATCCGGCCTGACCGAACGTCGGCGATGAGTCCGGCCATCGCTTTACTGGTATAGGTCGGGTCCAGGAAGACCCCTTCGGTATGGGCGAGGAGGCGGATGGCCTCGACGCCTTCCAGAGAGGGCGTGCCGTATCCTGGACCGATGAAGCCTTCGCGAACCAGGACGTCGCTGGGCGAGACGGCGATGGTATGGCCCGCCAGCTCGGCGGCTTGAGTGGCCAGCCGGGTGATACGCTCCTCGCACTCGCTGACCGGTCGGCTGACGGTGACGCCGAGGATGCGATAGCGTGCGCGGGATATTTTCGCACCGGCGAGCAGGCCGGACTGGGTGCCACAAGAGCCGGTCGCCAGGACGATCCACTGGGGCTCCACATGCGTGGCCCGCAGTTGCTCGGTCATTTCGCGGAGGCACTCGATGTACCCGAGCGCACCCAAGGCCGATGCTCCGCCGCGGGGAATGACATAAGGGCGCCGTCCCTCTCGACGCAATTGGTCGGCGACGTCCTGGATCTTCTGGTCCACCAGAGAGCGATCGGGATCGTTGGTGAAACGGATCTCCACGCCCAGCAACTCGTCGAGGAGAAGATTGCCTTGAGTCTCCGTCGGTCGTGCGTCATGCATCACCGCGACCACTTCCAGCCCCGCCACGCGCGCCGCTGCCGAGGTGGCCCGGATGTGATTCGATTGGGGACCCGCCCCGGTCACCACCACATCGGCCTCTTCGGCAAGGGCCGCGGCGATCAGAAATTCGAGGCCCCGCACTTTGTTGCCTCCGAATCCGAAGCCGGTAAGGTCGTCACGCTTCAGTAGAATTCGAGGGCCGCCGAGAGCGGCCGAGAGGCGGGGGGCGTCGACGAGAGGCGTGGGCAGTAGAGCTAGCGGAAAGCGGTGGGGGAGGGGCATGGGATTCTGCGCCGACGGAGCGGCGTTTCTTGTCGTTTTTTGTCAGGGCTCTCGCTGGACGGTCCTCAGATAAGCCACCACGTCCGCCAGATCCTGGTCCGTCAGCATGGGGTTGGCGCCATAGGGTGGCATGGCGATTCCGGTGGTGTTGAGAGGGTCGTTCATCTCGCGCCCCACCTTGATGTATTCGACGAGCTCGGCATCGGTCTTGGTGCGAATGAACTCGCTCACCGTGAGGTTGGTCCCCGATCCTTCGATGCCGGTGGCGTCGTCTCCATGGCACGTGAAACAGGTTCCCATGAAGACCTCCTTGCCGTTGGCGGCGTCGCCCACGGAGAGAGGCTCGGCCGGCTTGGCATCTGTTCCGCTTTCGCCTTCGCCGCCACATGCGGCGAGGGAGAACCAGATACTGGCAAGCAAGCAGAGAGCAGACAGTTTCATCCCGCTTCCGCCGCCCGGTCTTTTCTCGTCATGGCCACCACACGATCGACGAACTCCGCGCAAAGTCCAGTGTGTCGGCGGTAGTCGAACAAGGTCTCGATCTCTTCCACCGAGAGGTGCTGGCGGATGGCCGGGTTGTCGAGAATAGCTTCTTTGAGAGAGCGCCCGGTCTCATGCGCCTTCATGGCGGTCTGGTAGACGAGACTGTGGGCGCTCTGTTTGCCAACCCGCTCGCCGAGCGCCAGCATGACCGCTTCCGATAACACGAAGCCCCGGCTGGCTTCGAGATTGGCGAGGGCACGCTCGGGATGAACGACCAGGTGGGCGGTCAGGGTGTTGGTCAGTGCCAGCAGCTTGGCGGCCGCCATCGAGGTCTCTGCCAGAACCGCCCACTCCGACTTCCAGGCGCGGCCGTCGCGCTCATGGTCGTGCACTTGCGACTCGGCGATGAGTGCGGCGTTGTACCGGATGACTCGTGCCAGAGTGCCCAAATGTTCGGCGATCTCCGGGTTGCGTTTGTGAGGCATGGTGATGCTTCCCACCGTGCCGCTCACGAAACCTTCGCTCACTTCGCCGATCTCCGGACGCTGCAGGTTGTAGACCTCGTGCCCGATCTTGTCGGCGGTGCCGGAAACGAGCGTGAGCAGTTGAAACCATTCGACCAGGACGTCGCGAGCCGTGGTCCAGGCGATGTCCGGCGGTCGGAGCCCGAGTCGGGAGAAAAAGATCTCTTGGAGCGCGAGCGCCCGCGGACCCAGGGAGGATAGGCTCCCCACGCCGCCCGCCAACTGGCCCTGCCCCAGCCGCGGCCGGATCTCCTTCAGCCGCCCGAGGTGACGGCGTACCTCGCGCGCCCAGACGGCGGCCTTGAAACCAAAGGTGATGGGAAGCCCCGGCTGTCCGTGAGTCCTTCCGGGCATTATGGTGTCCCGATGGGTTTGCGCCAGTTGGAGAAGGTTCTCTTCAACCGCCCGCAATTCTCGAAAGGCGATCGACCAGATCTGGCCGAGCGCCATCATCGTCCAGGTGTCGGCGATGTCCTGTACGGTTGCGCCGTAGTAGACCCATTCGCCGGCGCTCCCCGGGCAACGGCGCTCTATGGCGCGGATGAGTCCGAGCGTGCTGTGGTTGGTCTCCTCGAAACCTTTCCGTACCTCCTCGAAAAACTCGGCGTCGAGCGTCGTCTCCCGGCATGCCCGAGCCACCTTGTGGGCGTCGTCGGCGGGTATGAGCCCGACTTCTGCCTGGCTCTCCGCGAGCACGGCCAGAATCTCGAGCCAGGCGCGGGTGCGGGGCACGTCGTCGAAGATGGCGCGGGTTTCGTCGGTACCCCAGGAGCTTCGGTAAATGAGTGAATCCGAGATGTGAGACGGCACCGTGCTAGATCTCCAACGGTTCCGGCCAGATTCTCATTCGGGCGGAAACCGACGGCGGCCCGGAGGCATGGTGGGCAGATCTTCGAAGAGTGCCTCCCAGGATCCCGGCTGGGAAGAT
>DATDRI010000535.1:0-6773 GCA_035291825.1 Vicinamibacteria bacterium
CACCATTACATCGATCTCACCATCGAGGGGGTGGAGAATCTCCAAGGCGTAGAACGTCCCCTGATTTTCGCCGCCAACCACGAAAGCCACTTGGACACCCCCTTCCTCATCGCTGCCCTTCCGTTTCCATGGAGGAGATTCGTCGCCCCCGCCGCCGGCCAAGAGCATTTCAAGGCTTACTTCCAGCCTTCCCGATTCAGGTGGACCGAGCGCGCGAACGCCGGATTTCAGTACTTGCTCGCCTGCGGGCTCTTCAACATCTACCCACTACCCCATGACGTGGCGGGAGTGCGCAGAGCGCTCCGATTCACGGGCGAGCTGCTCGATGCCGGCTTCTGTCCGCTGGTCTTCCCGGAGGGAGAACGGACTCACGACGGCAAGATGATGCCCTTCCAACCGGGAATCGGCCTCATGGCGGTCCGGCTCGGAGTGCCCATCGTCCCCGTCCATCTGCAGGGGATGTATCGTATCTTCTCCGTCCACGACAGGTGGCCTCGAACGGGCGCGGTGCGGATCCGCATCGGCAAGCCCCTTCGTTTCGGAGAGTCGGAAGACTACCAGAGCGTCACCGAGCGGATCAGAAAGGCGATCGTGGCGTTGGAGTGAGATCGCTGTTGCATCCGACCGAGGTCAAACTATTCGTCGAGGGAGGAGCCAAACGAGCAAGGAAATCAGCGATATCGGAGATCCGGACACAGACCCGATCGCTCTTCATGAACGTCTCGATCGTGATCACCAAGCGTCAGAAACGGCAGGTTGAGATCGCGCCAGCAATGTGAGTTTCGAGACCAGGCCGTCCGCTACTTCCGGACGCGATCTCTGGTTTTTCCGTGCGCGGCGTTTTTCTCGAGGAACTCGATGATCTTGCCGGCGATGTCCAAGCCGGTCGCCTTCTCGATCCCTTCCAGTCCCGGCGAGGAATTGACTTCCATGATGACCGGCCCGTGGTTGGCCTGTAGAACATCGACCCCGGCCACGTTCAATCCCATGGCCTTGGCGGCGCGGACCGCGATGCTTCTCTCCTCGGGAGTCGGCTTGATCCGCTCCTCTCGCCCTCCGCGGTGCAAGTTCGATCGGAACTCCCCTGGCGCGCCCTGGCGCTTCATGGAAGCCACCGCGCGGTCGCCCACCACGAAGCAGCGAATGTCGGCGCCCCCGGCCTCTTTGATGAACTCCTGAACCAAAATATTGGCATCCAGCTCACGAAAAGCCTCGATCACAGACTTGGCGGCCGGATCGGTCTCCGCCAGCACGACTCCTATTCCCTGAGTACTCTCGAGCAACTTGATGACCAACGGGGCGCCACCCACGGTGCGAATGAGCCCTTCGATGTCTTTAGTGGAATGTGCGAAGCCGGTGACCGGAAGGCCGATTCCTTTGCGAGACAGAAGCTGCAAACAACGCAGCTTATCGCGCGAGCGTTGAATCGCTTGCGATTCGTTGAGGCAGAATACACCCATCATTTCGAACTGCCGGACCACCGCCGTACCGTAGAACGTCTGGGACGCGCCGATACGAGGAATAACGGCATCGAAGCCCGTTAGGCGTTGCCCTTGATACATTACCGCAGGTCGATGCGCGGTGATGTTCATGTAGCAGCGTAGATAGTCCACCACGCGCATCTCGTGGCCTCTCTTTTCGCCCGCTTCTTTCAGGCGACGGGTGGAATAGAGAGAGGTCTTGCGAGAGAGAATGGCTATCTTCATGGAGAATTTTCTGGAATCCGTTCAGCGAACGGTTCTGATAGGCTGTCGCTTTCCGCGTTTGCCCCCGATATACGACCTACCGGGGTGTACCAGGAAGCGTCCTCGCACTGCGGCCCGCCCTAGCAGCATGCGGAATCCCATCGCATCCCGGTTGGTCAGGGTCAGCTCGATGGGCCAACGCGAGCCCCCCAGGATGATGTCCGCGACGATCACCAACCGTTTCTCCACCGCTCCGCCGGAGTTGCGGACCTTCCGCTCGTCGACCACCGGAGCCTCGGCCTTCACCTCGCTCCGACGGTTACGCTGAAGTGGATGGACCTTGAAGCGTGCCCACCTTCGACCCCGGCGAGTGAAGAGTTGTAGGTCGAACACATGCAGCGCCGAGGACCGCGCGCCGGTATCGACCTTGGCCTTGACGGCGGAAACTCCCAGGTCCGGAAGACCGACCCATTCGCGCCAGCCTATCATGGGAACGGATGGTGAACCCATCAACCTATCTTAACGATACCATTAGCCCAGGGAAAGCCGCCGTCAAGCGGCTGGATGGCAAGAAAAGCGACGAGCAACTGGCGCGGCGGCCCTCCTAGGGCCTTTCGCACGCGGTCTTCAGGCGGCTACCGCCCGTCCCCCAAGCTGCAAGAGACTTTTTCTCGCCCTGTTCGACTGGATTAAGGCCTGCTCGTCATGGTAAACAAACGCGACCTTATGAGACTCAGATGGACGGGAGCCCTGTTGCTTTCAGGTGCGTGCATGATCTCGCGCCCGGCCGAAGGTCAATTTTCCGGTGCGGCGGTCTACGAGCTGGGACGCGCCACCACCGACGTCGGCGAGGACCAAGGCAACGCCAGCCTGGCGTATGGCTTCGGCGTGGGCGGCACGTACTCTTTATTCCCCGCTGACAGACTCGGACTCGTGGTGGGGGCCGACCTTTCGGTGCGGGGCTTCGGAGTCGACCTACCGGACCGCGTCGAGCAGGGCGCCGGGGTCTTCGATCAAAGCGATTTGATCCTCGACCAGCTCGTGGCGTTGCGAATTCGGCGGATCCTGGCCGGGCTCTATCTCGAGCAGCGCCGAATCGATCGCGGTACCGCCCTCGGTACCCTCGGCTTTCCCGCCTCGGCGATCGGTTTCGTCTTCGACGCCAAGCTCGGTAGCAACGATCGGACCAGCGTGCGGTTCTCCCATGCGCGCTTCCAAACCGGTCGCCTTCGACTCCAGGGGAGCCCCGTCGAGCCGGAGATCGATTCCGGCCGATCGGTTCGCGTTTCCGTGAGACACCGTTTTTCGGCCCGCTGGGGTTTTCAGGGAGAGTATGGAGATATCGAAATCAATCTGGAGGAAGTCGCTCCAACCTTCACTTTTTTCGACCACCGGCAGAGAACGGTGAGTTTCGGTGCGCTCCTGTCTTTCTAGACACATGATGCGACATGGCTTCTTTGGTGTCGCTCTGGCGGTGGGCCTAGGTGCCTCAACGCCGGTCTCAGCATCGAATCTGCCTCCCGGTTTCATCGAGGAGCTGGTGGCGAGTGAGCTGGTGGGTCCCATGAGCATGTACTGGGGTCCCGGCGGGGACTTGTGGATTGGCGGCGCGCAGGGTCACGTGTACCTCCTGCCCCTGGGAGCCAGCCCGGGCTCTCCGCTCCGTCCCGTTGAGCCGATACTCATAGCCCAACTCCCCGTTTCCAACGAAGGTGAGCGAGGCATCATCGGCATCGCGGTCGATCCCGATTACTCGCAGAACGCTCACATCTGGGTCTTCTACTCGAAGAGCGACCCTCCTTTTCGCAACCGGCTGGCGCGGTTCCGACACGTCGGGGATCAGCTCGCCGAAGAGACCGTCATCCTTGAAACGCCGGATCTGATCAACCCAATCCACAACGGGGGCTGTCTGCGTTTCGCCTCCGACAAGACGCTCTACATATCCACGGGAGACGATGGCCAAGACAGCGATACCTCCCAAAATCCCCACGACTTGCGAGGAAAGATCCTGCATATCAACCGCGACGGATCGCCCGCGGCAGGCAACCCGTTCCTGGACGGCCGGGAGGGCGATCCCCGCGTGTGGGCGCTGGGCCTTCGTAATCCATGGAGGTTCAACCTCCAACCGGCTAGTGAGACGCTGTTCATTGGCGACGTCGGCGGCGGGAGGTTCGAGGAGCTTAACCTCGGCATCGCCGGAGGAAACTACGGTTGGGCGCGCACCGAAGGTCCAGAGCCCCCGGGAGTCCCTGGCATCACCTATCCCATCTATTCTTACCCCCATACCTCGGCGCTCGGGAACGCCATCATTGGTGGCGACCATGCCGGAGTCGCCAATTTTCCGCCGGAGTACCAGGGGAACTATTTTTATGGCGACGTCGTCACTCGAGAGATCTACCGCCTAGCCCTCGATGCGAACAATCAACCCGCCCCGGTTGAGCGCTTCGTTTCCGAGACGCGGAGCGGCCCGGTCGACATCCAGTTCGGACCCGATGGGGCTCTCTATTACCTCGCCTTTCGAGAGCGGAGCCTTCTTCGTATTTCCTACGCCGGGGGGACCAACCGGCAGCCGGCGGCCAGAGCGTCGGTCGAGCCCGACAACGGCGAGGCCCCCCTGGAAGTGACTCTGGATGGATCGGAGTCTTTCGACCCTGACGGAGAATCACTCAAGTATTCATGGGATCTAGGCGACGGCCAGAGAAGTGATCAACCGGTCGTGCGCAAGCTCTATCCTGCGGGAACCTATTTCGCGCGCCTGACCGTGACCGACGCCCGGGGAGGGTCGAGCAGTGTCCAAGACATCCGAATTGTTTCCGGCAACACACGCCCCGCCGCCATCATTCAGGAGCCTTCTCCTGGCCGCCGGTACTTCATCGGCGAGTTCACAAGCTTCGAAGGTCTGGGCATCGATCCGGAAGAGGGTGCCGTTCCCTGCGAACGCTTGACTTGGACCGTCACCTTACACCACCTCGGACACACCCATCCCTTTCTGGGACCACTTCAGGGAATCTGCAAAGGAGGTTTCACGGCCGACCCTCACGGCGAAGAGCGGACCTTCTACGAAATCCAGCTCTCCGTGGAAGACGTGGGAGAACCGCTCGGGCCGACAGGCGTCCTCACCGGCGCACAGTCCATAGAGATTTTTCCGAGGTAAGAGGGACTGGACAAAATCCTCGTTGGGCTAGGCTCGACGTCAAAACGGCGCACTGGAGGCGAAGAGCAGGACAGAGCCCATCCTTCCCAAGATCCAGTAATCGGAAGGCAATCCGAGAAACCATCTCTTCGATCTCTACCCCGACGTTCCCACGCGGGAGCTTGCCGGCGCTGTGGCCACCATCGGATAACTAATGCAGACAAAGCACTTGTCGAGCTGAACATTTCCACCTGGGAGAAATATTCTCTTGACAGAGGGGAGTGACCGCGGCAGAATTTCCCCCACCCTTTAGACGCCCGTCAAGGGTAGCTCGACGCGAAATCACCCGCGCAGTCTCTAGGGCTTCTCACGTTCGATGAAGACGAAGATCCGCGCCAAGGAGCTGAGCTGGCTGTCCTTCAACGCCCGGGTCCTCCAGGAAGCCGCGGATGCCGCCGTCCCCATCCTGGAGCGCATCAGGTTCTTGGGCATCTTCTCTTCGAATCTAGACGAGTTCTTCCGTGTGCGGGTGGCGACCCTCAAACGGCTCGTCCGGTTGGGGAAAAAGGCCAAGACCATACTCGGCTATGACCCAAAAAAGGTTCTGAAGGAGATCCAAGAAAAATCTCTGGCGCAACATCGGGATTTCGATGCCACCTATCGGAAGCTCCTGGAGGAGCTGGCCAAGGAACGGATCTTCATTGTCGACGACAGCCAGCTGACGCCAGAGCAAGGTGACTTCGTAAGAGATTACTTCCAGACTCAGGTCCGTCCGCATTTGATGCCGGTGATGCTCCATCCCGGCCACAAGTTCCCCCCTCTTCGTGACCAGTCCATTTACCTGGCCATCTCAATCGCGCTGCGCCCCCGAGCCCTCAAGGCCAAGTTCGGCATCATCGAAGTACCTCCCCTCGACCGGTTCGTGCCGCTTCCATCCACCAACGGAGACCGGCACATCATCTTGCTCGACGACGTCATCCGCTTCTGTCTCAAGGACATCTTCTCACTCTTCGACACTGCTCGGTTCGAGGCGTTCACCATCAAGGTCACCCGCGACGCCGAGCTCGAACTCGATAACGACATCTCAGAGAGCTACATCCTCAAAGTGTCCAAGAGCTTGAAGCAGAGAAAGCAAGGCGCCCCGGTCCGCTTCATCTATGACGCGAACGTCTCTCCGCCCCTCCTGGATTTTCTCACCGAGAAGCTTCGTCTCAGCCGGCAGGACACCTTCTACCCAGGCGCCAAGTACCACAACTTCAAAGACTTCATGAAATTTCCGCGGATAGGCTCGGGCTCTCTCCAGGAAGAGCGCCGTCCGCCGCTTCCCAACCGCCGACTCGATTCGAAAGGCAGCCTGCTCGCCTCCGCGGCGAAGCGTGACGTGCTCCTCCACTTCCCCTATCAGTCCTTCGACACGGTGGTGGCTCTGCTGCGAGAGGCGGCACTCGATCCCCAGGTCAGCTCCATCAAGATCACTCTCTATCGCATTGCCAAGGATTCCACCGTGGTCAACGCGCTCATCAGTGCGGCGCGAAACGGAAAAGATGTCACCGCGGTCATCGAGCTCCAGGCCCGTTTCGACGAACAGGCCAACATCGAGCTGGCGAACAAGCTTCAAGACGAGGGGGTCAGGGTCATACACGGAGTTCCTCGGCTCAAGATCCACGCCAAGATCTGCCTGATCTCTTCGGGAAAGGGGCGTCAGAACCGTCTCTACACCTGTATCGGAACGGGGAATTTCAATGAGGAAACGACCCGGCTCTATAGCGATCACTGCCTTCTGACCGCGGACAAGCGCATCGTTCAAGAGGCCAAGACGCTTTTCGACTTTCTGGAGAGTAAGTACCCGGTCGCCAGCTACAAACACTTGATCGTTTCCCCGTTCAACTTCCGCAAGAAACTGGTCAAGTTAGTGCGCGAGGAGATCAAGAACGCCAAGAAGGGACGGGAGGCCT
>DATDRI010000536.1:0-2537 GCA_035291825.1 Vicinamibacteria bacterium
AACATCGAGATCAAACAGATGAGCCCGCCACTCACCGTGCCTCTCTGCCGAATGATTCGCGACCACGACATGGAAGAGCGGGTCCTGGTCGCCTCCTTCGATCCCGCCACCATGCAGGATTTCCGAGCCGCCTGCCCGGAGGTCGCCACCGCCGCCACCGCCCCGGAGATCCGCTGGTTCCTGCGCCTGCATACTGTCCTGCTAGGAGACCTCTATCACGGCGTGGCGGAAGCATTCGAAGTGCCGACCAGCCTCAGGGATCTGGAGATCGTGACTCCTCGCTTCATCGAGGAATCACACCAACACAATATCCGCGTTCTGGTTTGGACGGCTAATGAGACAGAGGAGATGAAGCGGCTTCTCGATCTCGGCGTCGACGGCATCCTCACCGACTACCCGGACCGGTTGCTCGACGTGATGGGACGCCGGTAGGGCGACGGCTAACCGGGAAATCCGCCCGGCAGTCAACCGGGTCGACAGACGGAGAGCTAGCCCCTTTCCTTCACGTCACCGACGTCTTTGTCGTCATTCTTTGCTTCTTCCTTAGCGTCGACCTGAACCTTGGGAAGCTGTTCCCTGACTGCCTTGGCCATTTCTCGCAGACGTGCCTCGACCCGTCCGTAAAGCGAATCGGGCGGAAAGTCGCCTCTTTCGTCTCGCTCCCCGGCAGGAACTCCGGTCAGTATCTCGATCCCTTCCTCGATGGTGCGCACCGGATAGATATGGAACTTCCCGGACTCGATGGCCTCCACCATATCCTTCCTGAGCATCAGGTCCTCTACGTTCGCGACTGGAATGAGAACCCCCTGCCTCCCG
This sequence comes from Vicinamibacteria bacterium, assembly GCA_035291825.1. GTDB lineage: Bacteria > Acidobacteriota > Vicinamibacteria > Marinacidobacterales > DATDRI01 > DATDRI01. The sequence continues at coordinate 817 of DATDRI010000536.1, forward strand.
GTCAGACCTCGGATGCGGCAGACATCGAAGAAACCCTCCGCTTTCTGATTGACACCCCCGATGGCTTGCACCTCCCCCTTCTGGTTGACCGATCCGGTGACGGCGAGATCTTGGCGCAGAGGAACGTCGGACAGAGCGGAAAGGAGTGAATAGAGCTCCGTCGAGGAGGCGCTGTCTCCTTCCACACCGCTGTAGCTTTGCTCGAAGGCGACGCTGGCGGAAAGGCTGACGGGACGGCGGTGAGCGAACTTGGAACGGAAATACCCGGCCAGGATGAGCATGCCCTTGTTGTGGGTGCGCCCGGAGAGATCGGACTCTCGCTCGATATTAATGATGCCTCCCCGTCCGGTGGACACCGCGGCGGTGATCTTGGTGGGACCGCCGAAGCGGTAGTCTCCCAGATCGTAAACGGTCAATCCGTTGACCTGACCCACCCGGGCCCCATCCATGTCGATCATGAGGACGCCGTCTCGAATGAGCTCGCGGATCTTCGTCTCCAGAAGGCTCAAGCGATCGACTCGCTCCGCCACCGCCCGATCCACGTGCTCCTGCCGGACCACGTCACTCGGGGCCTCCCGAGCCCAGTAGGCGGCCTCCCGGATCAGGTCGGCGACGTCGCTGAATCGTGTGCTCAACTTGCTTTGACGTCCGGCCAGTCGCACACCCTGCTCCACCACCGCCGCCACCGCCTGGCGATCGAAGGGAGGGAGCTTCTCTTTCTCGGTCATGCGGCGCACGAACTCCGCATAGCGCTGCACGGAGTCATCGCTGCGATCCATGACGGTATCGAAATCCGCCTTCACCTTGAATATCTTTCGGAAATCCGGATCGAGAGAGTAGAGAATCTGGTAGGAGTAGGCATCCCCGAGGAGCACGACTTTCACGTCCACGTCAATCGGCTCCGGCTTCATGGCGGTTGAGAAGAACAAGAACATCGGGTCGTAGCCCTGAATGTCGACCCGGTTGTGCTTGAGGGTGCGCTTGAGGGACTGGTAGACGCCCGGCTCGCCGAGCATGTCCAGCAAGGAGATGACCAGGTACCCTCCGTCCGCCTGGAGAAGACTCCCCGCCTTGATGCGCGTGAAATCGGCATACGACTGGCCGGTTCGATCCCAATTCCGCTCGATGGTGCCGAAAAGGTTCTTGTAGGTGGGATGGGTCTCCACGATGATGGGAGCCCGCTGGGTGGCCGAGTTGTCGACCAGGAGATTCACCCGGTACTCCAGGTAACGATCCCGTTGCCCCTGCAGCAGGGTCACCAGACCAAGCTGCTTGGCGGCATCGCTTTCCTCGCGATGCACGAAATGCTCCAGGTTCTCCAGCAGGTTGTGCCGCACGTTCTCGAGATACTGGTGAACCTTCTGGCCTTGATACTTGCTCTTCAAATCTTCGATGCGGGGCGTGACCAGCTCGGCTCCGAAGCCAAAGATCAGGGCCTTGAGCGCTTCGGCGATTTGTTTCTCGATCTCCCGCGCCTGCTTCAGGACGTCCTCCAGCTCCTCGCCGAGCGTCTCCTGGGCCTTTTCGATGCGCTCGAACTCCTCCCGAGACAGCGTGCCCGCCGCCAACATCTTTTCCAGCTCCACCGCCGAGCGGGGTTTCCCATCCACCAGGGGAGCGATCTCCGTCTTGGTGACCGGTCCGAACCTTATCTCCACCAGAACGAAGTTCTCCTTCCGGATCCGCTCCTCGAACTCGCGAATGACCTCGCGCCCCTTCTG
>DATDRI010000537.1:0-6906 GCA_035291825.1 Vicinamibacteria bacterium
CACCCCCAACGTCTCTCTCACCGACCTGACCGCGGTCCTCGAGAAGAAGGTCACCGCCGATCAGGTGAATCAGGCTCTCGAACAAGCCGCAGAGAAGGAGCTCAAGGGCATCCTGGCCGTCTCTCACGAGCCCCTGGTGTCCATCGACTTCAAGGGCAATCCTCATTCTTCCATCGTGGATGCACCCTTCACGAAAGTCGTGGGAGACGATACGGTCAAGATCCTCTCCTGGTACGACAACGAATGGGGTTTTTCCTGCCGCGTGAAAGACCTCGTCAAGTACATCGCGTCCAGGAGCTGAGGGGGGCGCTTATCGCGCTCTTCCGATGGAAGCCCATGGGAGGGCCAGCTAGAGCCGCTGCGGAACTTGTGACAACACGCCCAGCAGGACTTTGAGGGCGTCAATCTCCGAAAAAATCCCCACCAGCTCTTTTCCGTCCACTACCGGGATGGCACCGATCTTCTTGTCGACCAGAAGCTGCACGGCTTCTCGTAGATCCGTTTCCGCGGTCACCGTGAACGGTTCCCGGGTCATTACGCGGGAGATAGGCGTGTTCCTCAGAACGTCCTCATACTCGGTCATGTCGACGCCACTCAGGAGGGAAGGCGAGGCCTTGCGGATATCGCGATCGCTCACAATGCCCACCAGGAAATGCCCCAGGACGACCGGGAGGTGCCTTATGTGGTGCTGGCGGAGGAGCTCGACCGCTTCCTTCATACTGGTGTCCTCGCCGACCGTAATCGGCGCTTTGGTCATGTAGTCTCCGACCACCATGGGGCTTCTCCTAAATGGCTCAGTTTTCGGAACGTCTTCATTGTAACCTGGAAACCATGTCCTGCCAAGGAGTATGGGGGGGAAGGACCAGCAGGACCTGATCTCAGTGGGGTTGGATCGGAAGCCGCAGGGTGAACTCGGTTCCCTTGTCCACCTCGCTGCTCACCTCGATGGTGCCCTGGTGATGCTGAATGATCCGGTAGCAGATCGAGAGCCCCAGGCCGGTCCCCACTCCCACCCCCTTGGTGGTGAAGCCCGGGTCGAAGATTCGCTTCAGGTTCTGGGGAGAGATGCCGCCCCCGGTGTCCGCGAAGCGAAGCACCACCCCATCCCCGTCCCTGGCGGTGGTGATGGTGATGGTCCCCTTCCCTCCCGTGGCGGAAATGGCATTGTTCAGGAGATTCATGAAGACCTGGTTGAGCTGGCTGGGAAAACACAGGACCTGGGGCAGATCGCCGTAGTGCTTGACGACCTCGACCCCCTTCTTGAGCTCGTGCCGCAACAAGGTCAGTGTACTTTCGATGCCCTCGTGCAAATCCACAAGCTTTTCTTCGGATTCGTCCAGCCGGGCGAAGTTCCTGAGCGACTTTACGATGGACGTGACACGCTCGCAGGCGAGCTGCTCGGTCTGAGAGGCCTGCCGGAGCGTCTCCACCGCTTGTCGAAGCCTCGAGTCCCCGGCAAGCTCCGCCAGCGAGCCCTTGTCCTCGATCCGCTGTCGGACGATCTCGGTCGCCCTCCGCACCAGATCGGTATTCGCGGCAATGGCCCCGATGGGCGTGTTGATCTCGTGAGCCACGCCCGCCACCAGCATTCCCAGTGACGCCATTTTCTCCGTTTGAACGAGCTGGGTCTGCATGTCCCGAAGCTCTCGATTGGCGCGCTCGAGCTCGGCGGTTCGGGCCCGCACTCGATCCTCCAGAGTCTCGTTCAGCTCCGCCAGCTCCTGGCGCCGCTGCTCTTCCGCCCGGTACAGCCGGGCATTGTGAATCGCACTGGCGGCCTGATTCGCCACGATGGCCACCAGAGTCTCTTCGCGATCGCTGAACATTTTTTGCTCGGCACTCTCGACCGAAAAGACCCCGATCAGGTTGTCCTTGATCAGAAGCGGGATGCCGATCTGGCTTTCCACGTTCGGGAGACCCGGAACGGGCGCCGCCTCTTCCAGCTCGCCCGATCTCCCCGCCTCCTCCATCTGTTTCCGGATGGCGGCGATGTAACCCCGCTGGCTTCCGAGGTTGCTGAGGCGCATCAGGCGCCGCTTCTTGGCGACCACGCCGATGAGTCCCGTCCCCACCCGCACCTGCCCGCCGAGCGTCTGGCCCTCGTACCCCCGGCTGGCCACCACCGTCAGGGTCTCGCCACTCTCGTCGAGCAGGAGAATGAGGGAATGATGGAATCCGAAGATCTCGTCCATGGTGCCGAGCACGATGCCGTAGATCTCCTCGAGGTCGAGCGTGGCGTTGATAGCCGACGAGACCCGCTGAAGGATGCGAATCTCCGCCGACTTTTGGTCGAGCTCCGCCGCCAGATCTTCGGCGGTGGGTTGCTTTTTGGCCACGAGATGCTGGTTCTAGGAGGCGGGACCGTACTCGATCTTCTCCACCGACGTCACGCGATAGATATCTGCCGCCTTGAGCTTGAAAACGTTCGACATGCCGGTCATGGAAGCGATGGCCTCGATCTGCATGTCCATCGCGTCAAAGATGGGCCCGTCCGTCTCCGAGCGATCGAACTCGAGGTGAACGACCCAGCACGTGAAGGCTTCCAGATCGTTCAAATTCACGCAGGCGCGCGGGTTCTCCCGAATGTTGCGAATGGTCTTGCTGAAGAACTGGTTGGAGAGAGCCAGGTGCTCCGAATCCACATAGTACACTCGCGAGATGTCGGTGGCGTTGGGTGTGCCGTCCGCCGAGCAGGTTCCCACCTGAGCCGGGATCCCGTTCTCCATGACCGGCCGTATCTCATCGGGAAGCCTGACTTCCCCCATCACGTCTCCACCCGGCGCCCGGCACCCGGGCCGGGCGTCTGATCGAAGATGTCTCGCACAGGGAAGGTCATGGCGAGTGCGGGTTTCTTGAAGCGGGCGGCGCAGGCCTCTTCCGAGAAACCGAACAGGGGGACAAAAAGCTTCCGGAAGCTCTCTCCCTTTCGCTCCACCACCGCGGCGTCCGCCGCGTTCGCGAGACGGGACGTCGCGTAGTCGCCCTTGAATTGATAACACTCGTGGAAATCAACGTCCGGCCTGGGGGGCTTGCTGGCTTTGGGCCCGGACGTGCTCCCCAGCACGGTCAAGGCGAATTGGCCGTTGTCCTGCAGAGAAGGCATGAGCACCTTGCTGTAATTGGGGGGAAAGAAGCAGGTGATGGTTTTCCGGTCGTCACCCACGATCCATCCGGCGACGAAGTGGATGTGGGGTACCAGATGGGCGTCTCGCGTCGCGGCAAATCCCACCGTCGCACCCTCTAGAAACGTTACGATCTCCTCAGGGATCATCGCGCCTATCCTCTAGGTCGAACCGACCGATGCGTGGGACCGGCGGGCATGCTCCAGAGAAGGCAGTCGATTTCTGACGCTCTTCAAGAATTCGAAATCGACGTCACACACCAGGGCGGTGTCCTTTTCCGGGCACTGTCCCACGATCTGTCCCCATGGATCCACGACCATGGTGTGGCCGAAGCTGGCGCGCCGCGCGTTGTGTCGGCCGAACTGCGCCGGGGCAACCACGTAGCATTGGTTCTCGATGGCTCGGGCACGGAGTAGCGTCTCCCAATGGACCTTCCCGGTGGGAACCGTAAAAGCGGAGGGTACGAAGAGCATCTCGGCACCGGCGAGCGCCTGGGCGCGATAGAGCTCCGGAAACCGGAGGTCGTAGCAGATACTCAGGCCGACGGTTCGGCCAAGAAGACTTGCCGTCACGATTCTCTTCCCTGGTTCGACGTAGCTCGACTCCTGGAACTCATGCTCCTCGTCGACGCTCACGTCGAACAAGTGCATCTTGTCGTAGCGAGCCACCACCTGACCGTCCGGGCCGAAGACCAGGCAAGTATTCGTCACTTTCGAGGCGTCGGCGGCCTTGAGCGGTATACTTCCCCCCACGATGGCCACTTGGTGCTGGACGGCAAATTCCCTCAGGCATTGGACGCTGGGGCCGTCGTCCAGGTCTTCGGCCACTCGAACTTGCTCTCCCTCGCGGCCGATGAATGGGAAGTTCTCGGGGAGGGAAATGAGCTCCGCTCCGCCATCCACGGCCTCTTCCATCAGAGCGCGTGCCCTGACGAGATTGGCTTCCCGATTACCGGTGGAGCACATCTGGATCGCGGCAACACGCATGGTGTCTCTAACTGGCTCTCCCTCCACGCCGCCTCCTTTCCGTTGTTCCCCTTGCAAAGACAGGTTACATCAGCTCGTTGTGTTTGAAAAGAACGGCCCACGGGACACTTCAAATCGAGCCTGGGACCGAGGTAAGGTAGCTGAAAGGGGTAGTGGGAATGAAGAAGCTCGTCCTGCTCCGACACGGAGAAAGCACCTGGAACAAAGAAAATCGCTTCACCGGCTGGATGGACGTCGGGTTGACCGGGAAGGGAGTCGCGGAAGCCATCGAGGCCGGACGGGTCTTGCGCGAAGAGGGCTATCTCTTCGACATCGCCTTTACTTCGGTCCTCAAACGCGCCATCAAGACTCTGTGGCTGGTCCTCGAGGAAATGGATCTGATGTGGATTCCGGTCTACCGGAGCTGGAGACTGAACGAGCGCCACTACGGTGCCCTGCAAGGCCTCAACAAGGCCGAGACCGCCGAAAAGCACGGTATCGAGCAGACCAATCTGTGGCGGCGAAGCTACGATGTGCCTCCACCCCCTCTCACTCCCGACGACGAACGCTATCCTGGTAGGGACCCTCGCTACGCCGAGCTGACTGCCGAGGAGCTTCCTCTCACTGAGTCCCTCAAGGATACGGTCGCACGGTTTCTTCCTTACTGGAACGACGCCATCGCTCCGGCGGTGCGGAACGGCAAACACGTCCTCATTTCCGCCCACGGCAACAGCCTGCGGGCGCTGGTGAAGCATCTCGATCACGTCTCGGGCGAGGACATCGTCGGGCTCAACATACCGACCGGCATTCCGCTCGTCTACGAGCTGGAAGACGACCTGACGGTGATCCGCAGCTTCTATTTGGGGGACCCCGAAGTGGTGAAGCGGGCCACCGCCGCGGTGGCTGCCCAGTTGAAGAAGAAGTGAGACCGGTTCTCAGCCCTATCGACGGTAAGGGCTCTTCAGATACTTCCTGGCGGTCCCGTGGGAGTCCTCGAACTCGCTCAACCCTTGGACCTCCTCGTACTGCGATATGGCTTCCTGGCGCCTGCCGAGAAGATCGAGAATCTCTCCCGCCCGTAGATAGGAGAGGGCCTCTTCCCGTTCTGGCGTCCCAGGATCCCGAGTGGCGGCCAGGAACAGATCGAGCGCCCGCTCCCCGGCGCCCAACTCCATGAGCCTGACTCCCACGTTATAGCGAAACGTTACCAGCGGCACTTTCTGATAGTTCTTTCTTCCCTCCTCGGCGAGGCGCAAGACACTCAGGTAGACGTCGATCGCCCGTTCCCGCTCCCCCATCCTTTCCAGAATCTGCGCCTGGTTCAGGTGCAGGAGAAAGTTCTCCGGATAGCGCCGGTGAAGCTCCTCCGCAACTCGCAGCGCATAGCCGTAATAACCCTCCCTCACGTAGAGCACCATGAGCAGCACGCGGGCGTCATTGGCCACGAACTCGCCTTTTTCGGCGGCGGCCACCAGGTACTCGAAACCTCGCTTCTCGCTTCCGTGGTAGCCGGCGATGCTCGCGATCCATTTGAGATACCAAGGAATGTTGCCCAGAACGTACTCGTAGGTGCCGACGGTCATGTAGGCGTCCCAGAACTCGGGATCTTCCTCCACCAGAGCCTGCTGATACTGGTAGGCTCTCTTGCCGTGCCGCAAAGCACTCAGGTAGCTCCGGTCGATGGTGAAGGTGAAGGCACCCAGAGCGCCCTCGCAGGCGCCGAGGTAATAGCGGGCGTCCTTGTTCTCCGGATGCTCAGCGAGATATTGTTCGGCAAGCTCTCGACTCTTCGCCACGCCAACCTGAAAAGCCTGGCGGTCCGCGGTGGGCATCTCTCGAGGTGAGGGCCTGGTGAAGTAGCCGGGAGAAATGAACTGGTCCAGATCCAGCTCCTGGCGAGAGAAGAGCTCGCGAAGCCAAACGGTGGCCGCTCCCGCCAGCGGCGGACCGGGATGATGGGGAAGCTTCTCGCCCAGCTCGGCAAAGAACTGAATCGCTTGATCGTGCTCCAACCGGTAAATGTAGCCGATGCCTTCCGCGATCGCCGCCTTGTACTCCTCATCCCGAAGACCCTGGGCACCAGCCGGGGCAGTGAAGAGCCCGACCAGCGCCGCGGCCACCAACAGGAGACGCATGTTCCTCCACCCCATCACTCGGGAACAAAGTTTCGAGGTGATAACGAAGATATGGGATTAATTAATCAGCGCCTTGGCCAAAGCCGTTCTCTCACCAGGCCCGAGACCATCCGGGCCCGGGATTCTTCCCGTCGCGGAGGGCGCCATCCACCCCGGCCTCCTTTTCCAGTCGCCGGCCGAATAACCAGAGAAGATCCGAGAGACGATTGAGATAAGCCAGAACGTCGGGAGAAACTTTCTCGCCGGTCTCCCGGAGTCGCACCACCTGGCGCTCCGCACGGCGGCAGGTGGTACGGGCCACGTCGAAGGCCGCAGCGGCCGCATGCTCTCCGGGAAGCGCCCAATCGGCGAGAAGACCTTCAATCGCTTCGGCACGATGGACGTCCGATGTCAAAGCCTCCACCATTTCCTTGGTCACGGCGGGCGGCTCCTGCTTCTTCCCCGGCTTTTTCTCGGAGCCGGCGGCGACGGCCGAGCTCACCGCGAACAGCTCGCGCTGAATCGCCTTGGTCCGCTCGCGCACTTCGTCGTTCTCGCAGATGGATCGCGCGAATCCCATCACCGAGATCAGCTCGTCGATGGTGCCGTAGGCCTCGACGCGCAGGTCAGCCTTGGACACCCGCCGCCCCCCGATCAAGCTGGTCTCACCGGTATCACCGCGTTGGGTCGAGATGCTCATGGTTT
>DATDRI010000538.1:0-3951 GCA_035291825.1 Vicinamibacteria bacterium
CGGTGTCCTCGTCGACCGGAACGACCGCCTGGAAGGGGTACTCCCGGAAGAAGTCGGCGGCTATCCTGGCCGCCTCCTCGGGGTTCAGGAAGTCGACAGTGAAGAGCCCGCTCGGTTGCATGCTCTCCATCGTGCTGGCTCGCTCGGAAACGACCACCACGTCCACGCCGAGCCTCTCGGCGGCGACCATGAAATCGTGAGTCCGGTAAGTATGAGTCGGCAGAAGGAGAAGGACTCGAGGCAATGGAGCGCCTCCGGCCAGCCGCTAGGCAGGAAGGGTCGTTCGCCAGCCGTCAAGACACCGGACGACGAATCGAGCCGAAGTCATCCTCCGGCGTGGAGATTTTGACATGACCTTGGGGACCGGGATGAAGAAGCGCGGGAAGCACTAATTCCCGGTCTGGACGCGGATCGTCTTGATGACAACCGCTTCCACGGGTACATCCTGATAGGGGCCGGCGCCACCTGTCTTGACGCTCTTGATCTTGTCTACCACGTCCAAACCCTCGGTGACTTTTCCGAAGACCGCGTAGCCAAAATCGGCGGCACTGGGGCCCTTGTAATCCAGGAAAGCGTTGTCCTTGACGTTGATGAAAAACTGGCCGGTGGCGCTGTGAATCTCTGCCGTGCGGGCCATGGCCAGGGTGCCGCGCCGGTTCTTTAGCCCGTTGTCCGCCTCGTTCTCAATCGGGGCGCGCGTGTCCTTTTTCTGCATGTCGGCTGTGAACCCCCCGCCCTGGATCATGAAGTCGGAAATGACTCGGTGAAAGATCGTGCCATCATAGAAGCCCTGGCTGACGTAGGCGAGGAAGTTCTCTACCGACTTGGGGGCCCTGTCCGGAAAGAGCTCAACCGTAATGCCGCCCATACTGGTCTCGATGACCACCACCGGATTCTCTCCTTGCGCGGCTGAGCCAACCGGCATCACCATGACGAGCGCCAGACAAAGGGCAGAAGACAACCGACCGCGTGTCATTCAACCACCTCCTTGGGATCGATAAAAAGACCGGACCGAGTATGCCCGATCTCTCGGCCGCTTGTCCAACCGAGGGTTGGACGACGTCCCGAAGCGCATAACCGAATCTAGAAAGGGAAAGGGGCGAGTCGAAATATGCCGCTACCGGCTCACTGCTCGAGCGACTTGAGCATCGCTTGCCAATCCGCTTCGAGCTCGAAGAACCCTTTGTCAAAGGCAATGCGGGCGGCGGCGTCAATGCCCACTTTCTCGGCACGGCGAAAAAAACGACGGAGCCGCTGCATCCCCTGCCTCTCGAAGAGGTATTGGACGAAGGAGCCGGCCAACTGGAGGCGGATCCCGTCCGAGGTCCGGTAAGGAGGGCGATGGAGGTTGGCCATCCCGTTGGCTGCGCGCTGGTGAAGAGACGCCAGGGAGCGGCTGGACGACCAGACGAAGGTCGCCAAACCACGCCGCAACCACTGGAGACTCACCGGAAAGCCTTGGGGGCCGCCGAGAATGGGACCAACGTCACTCACCGGAATGGTCTGCACGTCCCGCATCGGGTTGCTTCCTTAGAACCAACGCATGAAACCACTCAAGAACGCATCCGGTTGGACGATGCAATTCGCGTACCAGACCACGTCGCTCGACGGTGTCGGTAACTTCGTACAAACAAAGCACGCGTCTTCAGAACCTGTGCTCGCAAGATCCGCGGCATGTAAAAAATCTGTCATCGACGCGTCAAATGTGCCAACCATTGAGACGTTGATATCGCCTCGCTGTAGATCCCCCTTCCACGACGGGTTAGACTGATCGCATGCCACGGATCCCGGCCAGCCTGTTCGACTGGGAGGTGGAGGAGGCCTCTCCGGACTTGATCCTGCCTCCCGCCGGGCATCTCCCCGATCGGTTGGGTCCGCGTCATGGTTGAGGCCGAAACACCCCGTTTCGTGGCCGACGTCATGGTCGGCAGGCTGGCGAGGTGGCTCCGCGTGCTGGGAGTGGATGTCCTCTTCGACCCTTGCCTAGACGACCGCGGTCTCCTGGCGATTGCCCGGCGCGACCAGAGAGTCGTGTTGACCCGGGACGTACCCCTTGCCTCGGCGACCGGTGAGCCGCAGCGGCTTCTCATCGAGAGCGACGACTTCCGCGAGCAGCTCCTGCAGGTCGTCGGTACCTATCACCTGGACCCCTTTAAGCGCCTGTTCAGTCGGTGCATCGACTGCAACTCGCCCCTCCAGCCGGCTCTCCGTGAAGAAGCTCGTCATAGAGTTCCTCCCTATGTATTCTCCACTCAGGCGGGCTTCCAACGATGTCCAGGCTGCGACAAGATTCTATGGGGCGGGACGCATCGTGACCACATGCACCGCTTGCTGCGACGGCTGTTCGCACCTCAGAACCACCACGTAACGACCTCTCGGTAGTGCCTGGCCGTCGCGCCTCATCTTCGGCAATCCCGAGCGGGGAGCGAACGAACCCAACCACAATGGATTCAAGGGGTTTGACCGGACATTCAGGAGGGTGTAGCCTGGAAAGCAAACTATTCAGTGTCGGAGCTTTCCTCGGCAGGGCGCCCGTTCGTGCCTTGCCGTAACTTCCAACCACCGGGATGGGGTGCGGAAGCGGTTGAGCCAGTGAATCAAGACAAGCTGCGCGTGCTCATGGTAGCAGACGTTTCTCCGCTCCAAACGACGGGCGGCTCTGCCCGTGTCTTGAAGGAACAGGCACGTAGACTCGCCGAGAGGGGCCACAGCGTGGAGCTACTGTGTCGCCAGCCGCGCGGCGACCTGCTTCCCGCCAACACCTTGGATGGCGTGTCCTTGCGTCACTACCCGGTCAATCGAGAGCATTCGCTGTTCTACGCCACCACTTCGATCTTCGGTGCAAGGACATCGTTTCGAGACTACTTCCAAAACCGAAGTTGGGACGTCGCCCTCTTTCACCAGCCTTTGTCGGCCTTGGGCGTGCAGCCGGAGTTGCCCTCGAGTCTGCCACGTCTCTACTGTTTTTATTCTCCCGCCGGGACAGAGTATCGCCTGCGGGCCGTCGATCCAAAGAAAAGGAGGGCTCCCCTGGGTACCCGTCTCGTATCGGTCATTCTCCAAAGAGCGGAAAGGCGAGCGCTGGGAAACAGCGATGGAATTGTCGTTCTCAGCGATTTTTCTCGCCGGCTCTTGGGAGAGACCCACCCCGGATTGCCCGCTCCGGTAGTGACGATACCCGGTGGAGTCGATCTGGACCACTTCCGACCCGCTCCGGATCGCCTGGCTTTGAGACATCGGCTCGAACTACCCAAGGACGCACTGCTTCTGCTGACGGTTCGCGACCTGGAGCAGCGAATGGGTATTGACACTCTTCTAAAAGCGCTGCGCCGACTCCCCGAGGGCTGGCCGGTCCACTGCTTGATCGGCGGGACCGGACCGCTGAGACCCTTCCTCGAGGAGCTCGCCACCCAGCTAGGACTCGCAGACCGCGTGCGTTTTCTTGGCTATATTCCGGAAGATCAGCTTCCCCTCTACTACCAGGTGGCGGATTTGTTCGTGCTCCCTACGCGTTCCCACGAGGGCTTCGGGCTCGTCACCGTCGAAGCGCTCGCCTGTGGCACGCCGGTGGTGGCGACGCCGGCAGGCGCCACACCCGAGATCCTGGTCCCTTTGGAGCCGCGCCTGCTCGCCTCCGACTCCGGAGAATCCTCGCTGGCCACCTCCCTCAGAGAAGCGATGCCACTCGCCCGAGACGAAGGCTTCCGGCGCCGCTGCCGAACCTATGCGGAAAGGAGTTACTCGTGGGATCGCCACATCGAGACGTTGGAAGGCGAGCTCCTCGGCTGCAAGGAGAGGACCCCCTCAAGACATTTCGATCGATTGGCCGGATGATCACGAACGCTTGCCGTGCCTTCGCCTGTCCCAATGCCAGGGCGAGTTGTGCCGGGGCGAGACCGAGGAGACACTCTCATTTCTGCTCCGACCCGATCATCGATGAACCGAACCGGG
>DATDRI010000539.1:0-8753 GCA_035291825.1 Vicinamibacteria bacterium
TATTTCCGGTCCGAAAGGGCCTATGGCACTTTCAGCCGGTCCTTCACGCTGCCCGCCACCGTGGCGGCGAACAAGATCGGCGCCAGCTACAAGGACGGCATCCTGACCGTGACGTTGCCGAAGGCCGAGGAAGCGAAGCCGCGACAGATCGAAGTCAAGGTTGCCTAAGACCGCGTAACAAAGAGTCTCTTGGAGACTCGACAAGAGCTACCTTTGAGGTAGCTCTTCTTTTTTGCCTGCCAGGTTTGAATGAAGACGGTAACGCACCGCTTCCAGGACTTCCGCAACCGACATGGAGCGGAGACAGACCGTGTCGAAGCCGGGGCAGCGGCGCTTGTAGCAAGGACTGCAGGGCACCGCCTTCCACACCACTCGATCCTCCTTCCCGAAGGGGCCGTTTCTGGCCGGATCGGTAGGTCCGAAAAGACCCACCACCGGGACGCCCAGCGCCGAGGCAATATGGAGCGGCCCGGTATCCCCTCCCACGAAAAGCCGCGCCCGCTCCAGGTAGGGGATCATCTCTCGAAGCTCCGTACGGGGAGCCTGCCGGGCGGCACCTTCCGAGGAAGCCACGATACGCTCCGCCAGCTGCTCTTCGCCCGGTCCCCACAGCACGAGACTCGGGACGCTCCACTCCCGGCGGATCTCCACGGCAAGCCGTCCGTACCTCTCCGGCGCCCAGCGTTTGGTGGGCCACCCTCCTCCCGGATTGAGCGCCACGAATTCCGTTAGTCCACAAGACATCAGCCCCTGGTTGGCGCGGGTGCGGATCGCTTCCGGCACCGCGATGGGGAACGCACGCTCCGTGGTCTCGATGCCAACCGCCCTCAAGAGATAGAGATTTCTATCGATGACGTGCGCTGCGTTTGCCGGCGGCGAAATGCGCTGGTGGGTGAAGAGACTCGCCCCCGACTCCCGGAGATGCCCCCGGGCGAAACCGATCCGACGGTGGCTCCGCGCCAAGCGGCAGAAGACCCCGGACTTCCACAAACCCTGGAAATCGAAGACCACATCATAGCGGCGAGCACGCAGGGATCGCAGCCGTTCCAGAATCTCGACCCAGGTGCTGGGCGCCAGGAGGCGTCTACGCCAGGACAAGGTGTCCACCTCCAGGAGGTCATTCAGACAGGGGTTCCCGATCAGAATCTCCTTGGAGCGAGACTCTACCAGCCAGTCGATGTGCGCCTCCGGGAACGCCTGACGAAGAGCGGCGAGAGCGGGAAGTGTGTGAACGATGTCGCCGATGGAGCCGAGCTTGACGATGAGGACGTTCACGACTTCCGAAACCGCTCCCGCAGTCGCGCCATGAGATCTCGAGTGGAATGGTCCTTGGGATCGCCGACGATCTTGGTGAGGCCGCCGATTCGCTTCATCTCCTCGCGCTCGGGAACGCTCTGCTCGGTATAGTCGGTGCCCTTGCAATGCACGTCCGGGCGAAGGCGCTCGATGAGAGCGGCCACCGTTTCGTCCTCGAAGACGACGACCAGATCCACCGCCTCCATGGCCGCCACCAGCTCGGCCCGCTCGTCGGCATTCATGAAAGGACGGCCCGGCCCCTTGAGCGCCGCCACCGAACGGTCGCCGTTGACGGCTACCACCAGCAGATCGCCCTCCGCCTTGGCCCCTTCCAGGTAGCGAACGTGGCCGACGTGGATCAGATCGAAGCAGCCGTTGGCGAGCACCACTCGCTTTCCCGCCTGGCGGGCTTCCGCGGCGAGACGCCGCGCCGTCTCCAGATCGACCCGCCGGCCCAAGTCACTCCCTGTGATCGGACCCGACCACCGCCGCCAGCTCTTCGCGCGAAGCGGTGGCGGTGCCGCGCTTCATCACCACGATACTCCCGGCGTAGTTGGCGAGAAGCGCCGCTTCGTAGAAGGTGGCCCCCGCGCCCAGCGCCAGGGTGAAGGTACTGATCACGGTATCCCCCGCCCCGGTCACGTCGGCCACTTCGTCGGTACCAAAGACAGGAATCCGACAGGTGGGCCGCCGGTGCTCGAAGAGCATCATGCCCTTGCTGCCTCGCGTCATGACCACCGCCTGCCCTCGCAGCTTGCGAAGCATCTGCCGACCGGCGCGCTCCAGAAGCGCTTCATCGTTGCCCATTTCAAGTCCAAGCGCGGCTTCCACCTCGGGCTCGTTGGGCGTCGCGGCGGCGAAACCGGGGTAGTCGAGAATATGATAGCGGGAATCCAAGATGGCCAACTTCCGCAAGGCGGCCGCTCGGCGCGCCAGCGACCGACCGAGCTCCGGAGAGATGAGACCGTAGCCGTAGTCGGACACCATGACCACGTCCGCCTTGGGGAGCAGCTCCATGACCGCGCGTTCAAGCTCCCGGCGGATGTTCCCCGCGGAATTGACATGGTTATTGCGATCGATGCGGACGACCTGCTGCTTGGTCGAGTGAGCGCCTCCCGCCAGAATGCGCGTCTTGGTGGGCGTCTGGTAAGCCGGCCGCCTCAAGATAGCCGAGGTACTGATGCCGGAGCGCCGGAATCCGGCCAGAAGCTCGCGTCCCGACGCGTCCTTCCCCACTAAGCCGACCGTCAGCGGCCGCCCGCCCAGAGACTTGATGTTGGCGACGGCGTTCGCGCCCCCACCGGGAACGAGCTGGGTCCTGTCGTGGTCCAGGATGAGGACGGGGGCTTCGCGGCTGACCCGGGAGATCCGGCCGAAGACGTACTCGTCGGCCACCAGATCGACGACTGCCAGAACCTTGACCCGCTCGAACCGTTCGACGAGATCGAGGAGCCGCCTTTTCGATGGCTCGGATTTCACGCCGACGCCTCGGAAAAAATTTCGGCCAGTGCCCCGTAGAGATGAGGCGCCACCCAATCCGGCTGGCGAGGCCAGCCGGCGCTCTGATTCTCGTAGTAGCCTCTTCCGAAACCGGTGAAGACCAGGGCGGCTCGCGCCCCCACGCTCCATGCCATCTGGAGGTCGGTGTAGCTGTCGCCCACCACGACGGAGCGCTCGAGATCCACGCCCAGATCTTTTTGCGCCTGACGCAACATCCCCGGCTTGGGCTTGCGGCACTCGCACTCATCCTGCGTGGGCCCGTGAGCGCAATAGTAGATGCCATCGAGATAGGCGCCCGACTCGGAGAGCGTCTCGCGCAGCCGCCGGTGGATCTCATGAACGAGAGCCTCCGAGTAGAGTCCGCGAGCCACGCCGGACTGATTGGTGACCACCACCGCCAGATATCCCTGGTGATTGATCAGGCGGATCGCCTCCACCGACCAGGGAAACAAGCGAAACAGGCTGATGTGATTGACGAAGCCCACCGGCTCGTTGAGCGTTCCGTCGCGATCCAGAAAGATGGCGGGGCGTCCACTCACCGTAGAGTCGCCTCGGCCCTCTGACGAGAGCTCTTGCCCTCCAGGAGATCCAGGGATGCGCGGTAGACCTCTTCGACCGTCACTCGTTCCATGCAGCGATGATCGATAGGGCATTCCTTCAACAAACAGGGGCTGCACTCCACCTGACGGCGCACTACCCGCGACGCTCGGCCCAAGGGACCCGTCTCTCGCTCATCGGTCGGACCGAAAACGGCGACGGTGGGAACTCCCAAGGCGGACGCCAGGTGCATCGGTCCGGAGTCGTTGCTGATCAGAATCGAGAGCTCTCCCAACAGTCCCATGAGCTCGGCGAGTGAGGTCTTCCCCGCCAGGCTGATGGGTGCGGCGCTCAGATGAGTCCCGATCTCCTCGGCGATCGCTTCCTCGCCCGCTCCACCCAGGATGAGGATCCGGGCGTCATGGGAAGCGGCCAGCTGGTCGGCAACCTCAGCGTAGCGCTTGGGTATCCATCGCTTGGCCGAACTGTTCGTCGCCCCGGGATGAACTCCCACCAGCGCCTGGCCGGGCGTCGCGCCATGAGCCCGCAAGAGCGTGGACGCGCTTTCTCTCATCGACCGGGTGAGGTTCAAGCGCGTGTCCGGCTCACCGGTCTCGATATCGAGATGGCGAAGGAGATCGAGATAGTAGTAGGCCTGGTGCCGCCCGAAGGGCCGGTGCGCTGGTGGGGCGGCCTTGGTCAGTAGAACGCCCCGCCCATCGTGCGCGTAGCCCCAACGCTCGGGAATGCCTGCCGCCCAAACGATGGCGGCAGCCCGAAAAGCGTTGGGAAAGAGTACCGCCAGATCGAACCGCGACTCCCGGAGCCTCCTGGCAGTGCGCAGAAACCCGGTGAGCCCGCGCTCCTTGCGAGGATCGTACGACAGGATGGCGTCAACTGACTCGCAGCCCGTATAGAGGTCTTCCACCCACGGTTTGGCGAGCACGGTGAGTCGAGAGCCCGGATGGGCGCGGCGCAAGCTCCGCAGCGCACCCAGTGACATGACCGCGTCTCCGATCCAGCTCGGCGCGTACACCAGAATGGAGTGACTCAACTCGCTTCCTCTTCTCGAATCAACTCCGCCTCGGTCTGCTCCTCGGGAGGCCGGGTCTTCCAGCGGCGATGCATCCATAGCCAGAACTCTGGATTCCGGCGCACATAGCCCTCGAGAACCTGTGCACACCGTTGGGTCATCGACTCGATCGCCTGGCGACGGTCGAGGTTCTTGTACAGCCGCGGATCGATGGGCTTCTCGTAGATCAAGCGGTATCGGCCGTCGGCCAAGGGAAGAGTGAAGGCCGGCACCAGCGGCGCCCCCGTCTGGAGGCTAATCCAGCTCGCCACCGGCGTGGTGGCGGCTTTCCGTCCAAAGAAGTCGATGAAGAGCCCGTCTTCCCGGGACACGTTCTGATCGGTGACCATGGCGACCGACTCCCCATCCTTCACCATCCGCGTTACGCGCTGCAGGGCTCGTTGCTTATAGAGCACCGTGTTCCCGCCGGCGGTCCGGATCTTCTCCAGCCACCGATTGAAGTAAGGGTTGTCCTGAGCGCGCGCCACCACCGCGATCCGCCCAAACCGGTAACCATATGCCAGGCCGTGAATCTCCCAGTTGCCGAAATGCGCCGTCACCAGCAAGACTCCCCTGCCCGCCTTCCGCGCCTGCTCGACGTTCTCGATACCTTCGAACTCGACGATCTTCTGAAGCTCGTGCCACCGAGGTGTGCCGAGAGAGATGAGATCGAAGAGCATGGCCCCGAAATGGCGGAAGGCGCCGCGGGCGATGGCGTACTTCTCGGCGGAAGTCTTGGTGGAGTCGAATGCGAAATCCAGATTACCGAGCGTCACCGCTCGGTGCTTGGCATCCAGAGCGAACACCAGGCTCCCCGCGGTCCTTCCCAGGGCGAGCCTGGCCCGGCGGGGGAGTGGCCGCATCGCGTACCCCAAGAAGAGCGCCGCCAGATATTCGGCGTAGTGACGAGCTCGGATCATCTACAGCCTGGAACGCCTCCTGCCCCTCAAAGTGCCGATCATACAACGAGTTGCAGATCGTTAAAAGCATGACTTTTTGAGGGACACGCCTTTACGGTTTAAAGGCAAGCCGGGGCAACGTCTCCAGAAGATTCTCGAAGGCTTCCTGCTCCAGAATCCGAGCCTGGAGCTCGGCTCGATAGAGCGGCAACACGGTGGGACCCACGCCCGACATCTTGACCGCATCCTTTCCCGTCGTGATCACGGCTTGGGCTCCGCTACGTTGGGCGCTCGCGACGAGGCGGGAGACCTCATCGGGTTGCCATTTGTAATGATCCCGCCTGGCGCAAGACCACACGACTCTCGCCCCGCAGGCCTCGAGGTCTTGCCGAAACCGCTGGGGCTTAGCGATGCCGGACAGAAGACCGACGTCCTTCCCGCGCAGGCCCTCCGCGGGAAGACCGCTTTCCGTGCCGGCGAGCGGTCGGAAACCCGAAATCGTGCTGACCGATCGAAAGACGGGATGCTCTCTGGTGAAGGACCGCAGTATCCGAGACGCCAGCGGCTCGGCCGGCCGACCTTCGCGCCAGCGCGTCCAGATCAGAGCCCCGGCTCTCTCCAGATGGGGCAAGGGCTCGCGCAGGGTTCCAGCGGGCAGTAGGCGCAGGCACTCCACCGACTCTTCGGCGTCGATGCAAACGAGATCCAGGTCTCGGGACAGCTGCCGGTGCTGGAATCCATCGTCGAGGATGAAGGTCAGGTCGCCCCGTCGGCGAAGGAGCTCCATTCCCGCCTGGTAACGATCCACTCCCACCGCCACCGCCAACCCGGGAACTCGCTCGGCCAACTCCACGGGCTCATCCCCGCCTTCGGTCACCGTGGCAAGGAGGGATTGGCCCTCCGAGACCACGACCGTGCGGCTTGCACTGGCACGCCGGTACCCTCGGGAGATGACGCCCACCGCACGACCTCGCGCCAGCAGGAGGCCCGCGATGTGCGCGACCATTGGCGTCTTGCCGCTGCCGCCCACCGTGATGTTGCCAACGCTCACCACCGGCACCGGAAGGCTCTTCACCGGGAAGGTACCCTTCTGGTAGAGCCAGTTGCGTACTCCCACCGCCGTCCCATAAGCCCAGGAGGCCGGTAGAGCCGCGGGTTGGGCCAGACTTCGCCAGACCGAACGGCTCATGCCGCCGTGGTCCCCACCGCTTGCCGCGCGCTCTCCATGGTTTTCTTGCCGGCGCCCCGGTTCGCTTCCACCAGCTTCCGCGCTCGCTCGCCCAGGTCCTGGCGCAAGCCCTCCTCCTTCAAGAGACGCAGAAGAACCTCGTGGAGCTCCTCCCTTCCACTCACCTGGATGGCGGCGGCCGCCTCGAGGAATGACGAGGCGATCTCCTGGAAGTTGCTCATGTGAGGTCCGAACACCACCGGCTTTCCCTCCGCCGCGGGCTCGATGAGATTGTGGCCTCCCCAGGTCGCCAGGCTTCCCCCCATGAACACCAGGTCGGCCGCACTGTAGATCGAAGCGAGCTCGCCCAGGGTATCGAGGATCATGACGTCAGCCTCGGCGGCTGGTTGCTGAAGCGTGGAGCGGCGGACGACGCGAAGTTGCCGCGATTCGGCCAGCTTCATGACTTCGTCGAATCGCTCGGGATGACGCGGCGCGATGACCAGGAAGAGACCGGGCTCGACTTCCCGCAGAGACTGGAACACTTCCAGCAGGATCTCCTCCTCCGGCGCCAACGTACTTCCTCCCACCAGTACGATGCGGTCGGCAGGGATCAACCGCGCCGCCTGCGAAGGAGAGCCCTGGGTGGGAACGACCGCGTCGAACTTGAGACTTCCGGTGACCCGCACCTTCCTGGGATCGGCACCCAGATCGACGATGCGCTCGGCGTAGCGGCTGTTTTGCATGCAGAAGCAATCCACCGGAAGAAGGAAGCGTTTCAGGAAAGGTCGAATCAAGCGGTAGCGACGGTAGGAGCGGTCGGAGATCCTGCCGTTCACCAACATGGTAGCCGCTCCCGCCTGATGACAGGCGCGCAGCATGTGAGGCCAAATCTCGGTTTCCATGACCAGCAGGGCTTGCGGACGAATCCGCGAGATCACGCGCTGCACCGCGAAGCGCCAGTCGAAAGGACAATAGAAGATTCCATCCGCCTCACGGAGCTGTCGATCGGCGACTTGCTTGCCGGTGAGCGTGGTCACCGAAACGAAGACGGGTTTACCGGGAAACGACTCTCGCAGCAGTGGGAGAAGCGCTCGAGTAGCGATGACCTCTCCCACCGAGACGGCGTGCACCCAGATCGAGGATTGTCCTCGCGAATCGATCGAGGCGGGGAGAAGCCCCAACCTCTGGTTGAGTGACGGCCAGTACTTTCCGGAGACGAGACCTCGATAGAGGAAATACGGGAGACTCAACAGGGCTCCCGCCGTCAAGACCAGACTATAGAGAAGATACATGAAACGGCCGACTATACGGGCTGCGGGTCGCCACTGTCAATAAAGGTCGCCCAACGACTCCTGGGACGAGCTCACTTTGACAGGCCGTCGGGTCCACTCTTATACTGCGTTTCTCGACACGGATATCCCAAGGAGCGATCGATGGCCATCAAAGTAGGTATCAATGGTTTTGGACGCATCGGCCGGAACATCTTTCGAGCCACCATGAACGACAAGGACATCGAGTTCCTTGCCGTCAACGACATCACCGACGCCAAGACGTTGGCCTATCTGCTGAAATACGACTCGGTTCTGGGGAACCTGGAAACGGACGTGCGGGCGGACGGCGACGAGATCCAAGCGGGCTCCCGCCGGTTCAAAGTCCTGACCGTCAGGGATCCGGGGGACCTACCCTGGAAATCTCTGGGCGTCGACATCGTGATCGAGTCGACCGGACTCTGGACCAAGAAGGACGACGCCGCCAAGCATCTTACCGCTGGGGCGAGGAAGGTCATCATCACCGCCCCCGCCACGGGAGAGGATCTCACCATCGTGATGGGAGTCAATCACCAGAAGTACGCCCCCGAGAAACACCACGTTATCTCCAATGCGTCTTGCACCACCAACTGCCTGGCTCCGGTCGCCAAGGTCATCCACGAACGGTTCGGGCTGCTCAAAGGGATCATGACCACCGTGCACTCCTACACCAACGATCAGCGTCTGCTCGACTTACCTCATAAAGACTTGCGTCGGGCTCGCGCCGCCGCTCTCTCCATGATCCCGACGACCACCGGCGCCGCGATTGCGGTCAGCCGCGTGCTTCCCGAGCTGGAGGGGCGCCTGGACGGAATCTCGGTCCGCGTTCCCACCCCCAACGTCTCTCTCACCGACCTGACCGCGGTCCTCGAGAAGAAGGTCACCGCCGATCAGGTGAATCAGGCTCTCGAACAAGCCGCAGAGAAGGAGCTCAAGGGCATCCTGGCCGTCTCTCACGAGCCCCTGGTGTC
>DATDRI010000540.1:0-2689 GCA_035291825.1 Vicinamibacteria bacterium
CGGCAAATCGCCTGGTATGACGGATCGATTCGCGGTTTCGACGTCGAGCTCGGCCGGCTGATGGAACGCCTGGGAGAGCTCGGTCTCAGAGAGAAAACTCTGGTGGTCTTCGCGAGCGATCACGGCGAAGAGTTTCTCGAGCATGGAAGAAGCTTCCACGGCCAAAGCGTCTACGGCGAGCTGACGCGCGTACCCCTTCTGGTCTCGTGGCCGGGCACCATTCCGGCAAATCGGGTCATCGAGGACACGGTACAGACCATCGATATCATGCCGACCGCTCTGGAGCTCAGCGACCTGCCCTTACCGGCAGGGATGCAAGGGGAAAGCCTGGTGCCTTACCTGTTGGCCGAGGAGAACGACCAGGTGGGAAAGCGGCCCGCCATCTCGGAGCGAGCCGCTACCAGCCCTAACGTTGGAAACCCGCCCCCCTTTGGTGAGGAGTCCTTCGCCATCGTCTGGGAAGGATGGAAGCTCATCCACAACACCAAGAGAAGCGGAGAGCACCCCGAGTTCGAGCTCTACGATCAGAAGAAGGATCCTCTCGATCACCGGAACCTCGCGGAAGAGAACCCGGAAGTGGTCCAGCGCCTCTCGGAGCAGCTCGCGGCGTGGCGCCGTCAGGCGATGGCGTTGCGGCTCGAGGCCGACGCCCAAACGACGGAGGGCATGAGCGCAGAAGAGCTGGAACGGCTGCGGAGCCTGGGTTACATCCAGTGAGGTTTAGGGGCGCGACGGACGACCGCGGCTCAGGGAACCCGTTCGCATTGAACGGATTCCCGAGGCCTAGCCAGGCTACGTTTTACGAGCTGCACTTACCAGCGCTGGCCGCCGCGACCGCCGAAGCCACCACCACCGCCACCGCCGCCATTCGTCTTGGGTTTGGCTTCGTTGACGTTCAAGGTGCGCCCACCATGCTCGGTCCCGTTGACCCCCTTGATGGCAGCCTGTGCCTCGGCGTTATTGGACATCTCGACGAAAGCGAAGCCCCGCGGGCGACCGGTGTCGCGATCGGTGATGACGCTTACGCTACTCACCTCGCCATAGGCCGAGAAGATATCCCGGAGCTGCTGCTCGGTGATATCGAAAGAACAATTTCCAACGTAGATCTTGGACATGAGTGACTCCTAATGGGAAAGGCCTAAGCGAGGGCTAACGGAAGTGTGGTGGAAATCACCAGCAGAGGATTCTGCGAAGCCATCGTGTATGCCGGACAACCTATAGTCAACTAGTTCAGACCAATTGTCAAATGCACGACGCGCGGCTCGCAGATCGAGGATAATACCAGCTCGACCTCCAGAGCTCCCTCTCGCTTATAACGCTTGCCGTTACATAACGTGGCGCGTTATAATCTTGGTGTGATCAAGTCCTTTCGAGATAACCAATCCGAGAGGATATGGCGAGGAGAGTTCTCAAAGCGCCTGCCACCCGACATGCAGTCGGTAGCGAGACGGAAGCTCAGAATGCTGAACAACGCTCGTGACTTGACGGATTTGCGGGTACCACCAGCGAACCGTTTGGAACGGCTGAAAGGCGGACGCCACGGGCAGTACAGCATACGAATAAATGACCAATGGCGCGTTTGCTTCGTTTGGTCGCGCGGCGACGCCTACGACGTCGAGATCGCCGACTATCATCGATAGGAGAGGAAACATGGCGAAGAAGCTGCCGAACGTCCATCCAGGGGAGGTGCTCCTGGAAGAGTTTCTCGAGCCTATGGGGATTAGTCAAAACCGCTTAGCAAGGGCAATCGGGGTTCCACCGCGGCGAGTCAACGAGATCGTCCTAGGTAAGCGCTCGATTACTCCTGATACGGCCCTCAGGCTGTCGCGCTTCTTTGGGACCTCGAGCCGCTTTTGGCTGGGGCTCCAAATGGACTACGACTTGGAGGAAACAGAGCGAGCCGAGGCTGCGAGAATCAACCGCGAGGTCCGCCCGCGCGAGGAAGTGGGTGTTTGATCGTCATTCGGCCGAGGCGGTTGCCTTGTAAGTGGAGCCGGCGAGTGGACTTGAACCACCGACCTGCTGATTACGAATCAGCTGCTCTACCACTGAGCTACACCGGCCCAACCGGAGGCGGGCGGGGCTTAGATTATACCCTCCTCGACGGGTGAGTCTCTAGAACCGGAAGGCCGCTCCAATCGTGATCTCGGTGTTTCGGGGCTCCGCCGAGGCGCCGGCGAAGGCCAGACTCTGGGAAAGAAGCTGGTAGCGCAGGTCGAAGCGCGCCCCCACCCAGGGTGCGCCCGGGAAGAAGTACTTGAACCCTCCGCCCAGGTTGAGGCCGTTGCTGGACTCCTTGTCGAGGCCGTCGATCGGGTTCTTGGGATCGGTTTGCACCCAAGCGAACCCTATCGTTCCGTAGGGCACCAGGCCGATCTCGAGGGGAAACTGAGCCACCAGGTTCCCACTAACGTTCTGCAGGGTCGCATCGAATTGGTCCCCGATGTCGACACTACCGGCCTCCCGATCTGCGACCGTGTAAGAAAAAGTCTGTTCGGTTCGGTAGTAGCTCGCCTCGGCGGCGAGATTGGGGCTGAAGTCGAAGCTGAAGCGAGCCCCCAGGAGATCGGTTCCGAAAGACACATCGTTGGCCTGGCCGCTGGTTGTGAAGAAGAGATTCGATACCGTCCCCAGATCGTGATCGACGGACATCCCGCCCAGAAAGAATCCCGCCTCGAAACGCCGGAGT
>DATDRI010000541.1:0-3053 GCA_035291825.1 Vicinamibacteria bacterium
TCTCTGGCGTCTCGAGTCGAAGCGTGCGCCGGAATCGAGCTGCTGGGCCTTCCGCTCTACTTGAGATATGGCGGACTCCACGCGCTCGTTGATGACGCGCATATGTTGGAGGGCGAAGAAGGCCGAACCGATCGCTAGGAGTAAGAGAAACGAGACCGATAGGAGTGCGATACTCCGCCAGGGAGAAGTGTTGGGGTGCTCGTCGGTCGCTCGGTGGGGGCCTTCTTCCAAGAGCTCTCTGAGCTCCGCCCGCTGTTTGTCCGAAAGCACCGTGAACTCCAGACCGTGGAAGGCACCCAACCGCGCCAGGTCCTTCGTTTCGACGCCATTCTTACTCCACACCACCCGCGCCTCGGTCTCGAAAGGACCGCGGTGTCCGTTGAAACCAATCTGGACGCGGACACTGCTCCCGGTCTCCAGCGGGTAGTCGTTGACGATGCTTGCTCCTGTCTCGGTGATGTCGTTGACCAGTCCATAGGAGGGAAGCTGCCGGTGGTCGTGAAGCGTCAGAACCAACATATTTCGGGGAGCGCACCGGGGGAGCGCCCTTTTTTCGAGTCCTCTCTGGATGTTCGTATGCTCGATCATGACAAAGGAACCCTTTGCTCGCGGGAATGTCCATCGCTTCCACCCGCAAGCGCAGTGGCTGGGGATCAAAAAATTTCTGCCGGTTGGGGACGGATAGCATGCCCCTTTTGGGCGGCGAGGTCAAATGGGAGGGGGCTGGAGTTGAGCGAGGGATGTAAGTAGGGGAAAGAGAGATCGAGTTGTGGCGGGTGCCCGGCTGATGTAGCTTCAGCCCTCACTGATTCTGTGAACAGGAGATGGAAGGCATGAACCTGCCAGTCGTATCGTTTCGGGCGTTTCGATCTGGGAGGCTGCTGGGAGTGGGCCTGGGTGGGGCACTCTTGTCGGTCCTGTGGATGCAGGGGGCACCGTCTTCCATCGAGGTGAGGGTCAGCGAGGGGACGAACTTCGCGGTGGCGGTGTCGCCCGATGGGTCGAAGTTGGCTCTGGATCTCCAAGGAACGCTCTGGGCTCTTCCCACGGAAGGGGGTGAAGCCCAGGCGCTTACCGACGGTTTGGGTGACGACCGGTTGCCCGACTACTCGCCCGATGGAAGCCGCCTCGTTTTCCAGTCCTATCGCGGCGGCAGCTGGGATATCTGGACGATCGGCGCAGATGGGAGTGGCCTCCAGCCCATGACCGAAGGTCGGTTCGATGACCGGGAACCGGTCTGGTCTCCGGACGGCACGTGCATCGCTTTCTCCTCCGACCGGTCGGGTAACTACGACATTTGGATTCTGGATGTGGCACGTGCCGAGATCTCGCGGTTGACGAGCCAGTCGGCGAATGACTACATGCCTGCTTGGTCGCCGGATGGAAGCGAGGTCGCATTCATCTCCGAGCGAGGTGAAGCGGGGACCACCGAGCTTTGGAAGATCGGCGTTCGGAGCCCCGCGGAGGAAAAGATCGCGTCTTTTCCGGGCCGAGCGGCCAGCCCGTCCTGGAGCCGGGACGGGCGGCTTATGGCGCTCCGGCTGCTGGAGGAACGTGTCTACGAAGTCTCTGGCTTGCGTTTCTCGGAAGGGGTCGCCAGCGATCTGGTGGTCGTCCCGGTGCGCGGTGGCCAGCCGGTCAAGAGGATCACCGGCGAGGACGTCTTTCCGTTCCGTCCCCACTGGACAGTCGGTGGAGATCTGATCTACACGTCGGACGGCCGCATCCGACGCCTACCCGCCGGAGAGACGCCCGCACAAGACATTCCATTCTCGATCCGCCTCCAACTGGATCGACCGGCCTACTCACGGCGCGTCGCCCGGCTTCCCGAGGATAGCCAGCCGCATCCGGTACGCGGCATCGTTCGGCCGGTCCTCTCCCCGGACGGCAAGCAATTGGCCTTCACCGCCCTGGGAGACATCTGGATCGCTCTTTCCGATGGATCGAATCCGGTTTTGTTGACCCGCGATGAGTTCTTGGATTCCGACCCAGGCTGGTCTCCGGGCGGGCGTGACATCGTCTTTTCTTCCGATCGCGCCGGCAGCATGGACCTGTGGAGCAAGAAAGCGGACGCCGCTCCCGGAGGGGACGCGGTGCAACTCACCCACCTCCCTGGAGCGGAAGTAACACCGGTGTGGTCTCCCGACGGTCGCTGGATCGCTTTCACCGACCAGGAGCATCACCTTTACGTGATTCCCGCCGGAGGAGGCAGCCCGCGACGGGTTCGAGCCAGCCGACGCTGGGCCGGCACGCCGAGCTGGTCGAGCGACAGTCGACACCTGGCGCTCTCCGTCTTGGAAACCTACTCCACCCGCTTTCGGGAAGGCATCAACCGCATCGCGGTGGTCGAAATGGATTCCGGAGAGGAGCGTATGGTCGAGCTGCCGGACGACACGTCGGGGAAGAGCCTCGGCACGCGCGCCGGAGACGGACCCGCCTGGAGTCCCGATGGTCGCAAATTGGCCTTTGCCATGGACGGCGGTCTCTCCATCCTCCCGGTGACTTCGGAAGGGGACCCGACCGGCCCGCCACGGAGAGTCTTCGATGCGCCCATCGACTTTCCCGAATGGTCGCCGGACTCGCGAAACGTCGTCTTTCTCGCCGCCCACAAACTGATGCGCGTCGACGTCGAGAGCGGGACGTCGAAAGAAATACCGATAGCGCTGAGCTATCGGGTGCCGCTGGCGGCGGGAAGGATGGTGCTTCGAAACGCCCGTGTCATCGACGGCACCGGAGCTCCTCCCCGCGACAATATGGACATCTTTATTGAAGGTGACCGAATCCTGGGCGTCCAGCCGGCGGGAAGTGAGTCCGCCGATGATGTGCGAAGCATAGACGTTTCGGGCAAGACCGTGATCCCCGGTCTCATCGACATGCATGCCCACCTCACGCTCCCCGATTTTGGAAGTCGTCATGGACGCCTCTGGCTGGCCTTTGGTGTCACCACCATCCGCAGCACCGGCGGGCCTATCTATCGGATGCTCGAGGAGCGAGAGAGCATCGACGCGGGGCGGCGCATCGGGCCTCGAATTCTCGGCACCGGTCTCGTCATG
>DATDRI010000542.1:0-13989 GCA_035291825.1 Vicinamibacteria bacterium
GACCGGAACGATACCTTGCTGTCCACGTTGTGCAGGATCTTCGTGATCGCCGCCGTCAGCGTCGTCTTCCCGTGGTCTACGTGCCCGATCGTCCCCACGTTCACATGCGGCTTGCTTCGATCAAATTTCTCCTTTGCCATAACTCCCTCACACTAGTACGTGATCAACCTATCGGCCATGCACCTTGGCCATGACTTCTTCGCCAACTTGCTTGGGGGCCTCCTGATAGTGAGCAAAGTGCATCGTGTAAGTAGCACGCCCCTGGGTGGCGGAGCGAAGATCGGTGGCATAACCAAACATTTCCGCTAGCGGCACGTTGGCGTCGACGATCTGGGTAGAGCCGCGGGAGGACATCGCGGTGATCCGACCTCGGCGAGAGTTCAGGTCGTTGGTGACCTCGCCCATATACACTTCCGGTACGACCACTTCGACCTGCATGATGGGCTCGAGCAGCACCATGTCGGCGCTGCGAGCCGCCTCTTTGAAAGCCATCGAGCCCGCTATCTTGAAAGCCATCTCCGAGCTGTCGACTTCGTGATAGGAGCCGTCATAGAGGCGAACGCGGACGTCCACCACCGGGTAGCCGGCGAGAATGCCGTGCTCCATCGCCTCCTTGATGCCCGCTTCCACCGACGAGATATATTCGCGCGGTATGGCACCGCTCACGATCTCGTTCAAGAACTCGAACTTCCCGCCCGGCAGCGGCTCGATCTCGATCTTGCAGCGACCAAACTGACCCCGTCCGCCGGACTGTCGCACGTAACGGCCTTCTCCCTTGGCACCTCGACGAATCGTCTCCTTGTAAGCGACCTGGGGCCGGCCCACGTTGGCCGCCACGTTGAACTCTCTGAGGAGCCGATCCACGACGATCTCCAGGTGGAGCTCTCCCATGCCGCTAATGATGGTTTGGCTCGTCTCTGGGTCGTTGTAGACTTTGAAGGTAGGGTCTTCGTGGGTCAGCTTGGCCAAGGCGAGCCCGAGTTTTTCCTGGTCCACTTTGGTTTTCGGTTCGATGACGACCGATATAACCGGCTCGGGAAACTCCATGGACTCCAAGACGACCGGATGATCCGCATCACAAATTGTGTCTCCGGTTTGGACGCTCTTCAGTCCCACGGCAGCGGCTATGTCCCCGGCATAGACTTCCTTGATGTCCTCTCGCTTGTTGGCGTGCATCTTGAGAAGGCGCCCGATGCGCTCTCGGCTATCGCGCGTCGCGTTGAGCACGTAGGAGCCGCTCTTCAGATAGCCGGAATAGACTCGGAAGAAAGCCAGCTGCCCCACGTAGGGGTCGGAGACGATCTTGAATATGAGGGACGAAAACGGAGCTTCGTCGCTAGACGGTCGTTCGACCGGCTCGCCTGTTTCCGGGTCGACTCCCAGGATGGCTGGAACGTCGATGGGAGAGGGAAGGAAGTCCACGACCGCATCGAGAAGCGACTGAATCCCCTTGTTCTTGAAGGCGGAGCCACAGAAAACCGGGACGAGCTTGAGAGCGATCGTCCCTTTGCGAACGGCAGCTCGAATCTCTTCTTCCGAGGCCGACTCTCCCTCGATGTACCGCTCCATAAGATGATCGTCGACTTCACACGCCGCCTCCACAAGCTTCTCCCGGGTGGCCTGGACCGTCTCCATCATGTCGGCCGGGATCTCTTCGACCTTGAATTCGGCACCGAGCGTTTCGTCGAGATAGCGGATCGCCTTCATGCCAATAAGATCGATGACACCGGCGAACGTATCTTCTGCGCCGAGGGGCAATTGAACCGGAACGGCATTGGCCGCCAGGCGAGACCGCATCATTTCGACTGCCCTGTGAAAGTCCGCACCGGACCGGTCCATCTTGTTCACGAATGCGATGCGTGGCACCTTGTATTTGTCCGCTTGGCGCCACACCGTTTCCGATTGTGGCTCTACGCCACCCACCGCACAGAAAACGGCGACCGCTCCATCCAGTACGCGCAGAGACCGCTCCACCTCGGCGGTGAAATCGACGTGGCCAGGAGTGTCGATGATGTTGATTCGGTAGTTTCGCCAGAAACTGGTGGTGGCAGCGGAGGTTATGGTGATCCCCCGCTCCTGCTCCTGCTCCATCCAGTCCATGGTCGCCGTGCCTTCGTCCACCTCTCCGAGCTTGTAGGTGATGCCGGTGTAGTAAAGGATTCTCTCCGTGGTAGTCGTCTTCCCGGCATCGATGTGCGCCATGATGCCAATGTTGCGTATGTCGGTTAGAGGAACTGGTCTAGGCATAGAACACTACTTCATCAAAGTAAGGATATCCCGCATCGGCCGTTAGCTCGCTCGCCGCCCGGCTTCGGGATTCCGGACGACACCGAACTTCATTCCATCCGCTTGGTTACCAGCGGTAATGGGCAAAAGCCTTGTTGGCCTCTGCCATCCGGTGGGTGTCCTCTCTCTTCTTTACCGCCCCGCCGCGGTTGTTGGCGGCATCCATCAATTCGGCAGCCAACTTCTCAATCATCGTTTTCTCCGGGCGAGACCGGGCATAGGTCACCAGCCAACGAAGGGAGAGTGAGGTTCGCCGCTCGGTTCGCACCTCGACGGGAACCTGATAGTTGCTGCCTCCCACCCGACGGCTCTTTACCTCCAGCGACGGCTTCACGTTGTCGACCGCCTTTTTGAAGACCTTGAGGGGATCTTCCTGTGTCTGCTCGCGCAATTTGTCGAACGCACGATAGACAATCGTCTCCGCCGTGCTCTTCTTACCTCGCTTCATCACCACGTTGATGAACTTCGAGACCAGAGCGCTGTTGTAGAGCCCGTCTGCTTGAATCTGCGTCTTGGGTACTTCTCTGCGCCGAGGCATGTCTTAAGCCTTGGGCCGCTTGGCACCGTATTTCGAGCGGCCTTTCTTTCGCCCCTGGACCCCCACCGCATCTAAGGCGCCGCGAACCACGTGATAGCGAACCCCGGGAAGGTCTTTTACTCTCCCTCCTCGGATCAAGACGATCGAGTGCTCCTGAAGATTGTGTCCGATCCCGGGGATGTAGGTCGTCACTTCGATGCCGTTGGTGAGGCGCACGCGAGCCACCTTGCGAAGCGCCGAGTTCGGCTTCTTGGGTGTCTGGATGAACACACGAACGCAGACTCCCCGCTTCTGCGGACAACCCTGAAGGGCCGGACTATCCGTCTTCGTGCTCAGCTTTCGCCGTCCCTTGCGGACGAGCTGACTAATGGTAGGCACCGCCTCCGCTCGCTAAGTTCTTGGCTAATAAGCCGTTTAGAGACAACAATGCAGGGCCGTCGGCCCTGCAAGTGCACAACCTGACGAGTTTAGCAGGGCTCGCAACCTCTGTCAAGAATTTTTGATACAACAACTTACATCGACTCCCCCGGGCGAGCTCCGGCTCTCGACCGAGCAGGCCCGACCGGTTGACCATCTGCCGCTAGGGACGCCGAGCGAGTGCTAGGTCTGCTCGACGCCCTCCTCTCTGGACAACGGATCGTCCGGGTTGACCTCGCGCTCTTCAACGATATACTCGACGTCTTTCTCGAACTCGTCACCCGGGAGCTCGGGCTGACGCTCCAGCGGCTCCGCTTCCGGAATGGCAACTAGCCGGTGCTGCTCGAGGCCGGTACCGGCGGGGATGAGCCGGCCCATGATCACGTTCTCCTTGAGTCCCCGCAGGTAATCGACCCTTCCGCTGATGCTCGCCTCCGTCAGCACTCGAGTCGTTTCTTGGAAGGAGGCTGCCGATATAAAGCTATCGGTGGAAAGTGACGCCTTGGTGATTCCGAGCAGCATGGGGCGACCGGTCGCCGGACGCTCGCCCCGATCCACTACCTTTTCGTTCTCCTCGGCGAACTTGAAACGATCCACCGTCTCGTCGATGAGGAACTCCGTGTCCCCCACGTCCTCGATCTTCACCCAACGCATCATCTGCCGAACGATCACCTCGATGTGCTTGTCATTGATATTGACACCCTGCAGCCGATAGACTTCCTGGATCTCGTTGACCAGGTAGTTCTCCAGCTCCTTTTCGCCCAGCACATTGAGAATGTCGTGCGGGTTGATGGGACCGTCCATCAGTGGTTCGCCGGCTCTCACCCGCTCGCCTTCCTGTACGTTGATGTGCACACCCCGGGGCACCGAGTACTCACGGGCTTCGCCGCTTTCCGCAACCACCGTGATCTTCCGCTGCCCCTTGCTGATACCGCCATAACGAACCACGCCGTCGACTTCGGTAATGACCGCCGGGTCCTTCGGCTTGCGAGCCTCGAAGAGCTCGACCACGCGAGGCAGGCCGCCAGTGATGTCCTTTGTCTTGGTGGTCTCGCGCGGTATCTTGGCTAGGACGTCGCCGGGATGAACGTCCTCGCCGTCTCCCACCATGAGATGCGCACCGGAAGGAAGCAGGTAGGTCCGGGCCTCCTTCTTCCTGGAGTCCTTGATCACGATGGCGGGCTGCCGTTTCTCGTCGTGGGTCTCGATGATGACCGGCATGGAAAGGCCGGTCACTTCGTCGACTTCTTCGTGGACGGTCAGACCCTGGACGACATCCTTGAAGTGAGCGGTCCCCCCTTCTTCAGTGAGGATGGAGAAAGTGTAGGGATCCCATTCCACGAGAGTCTGGCCCGATTCGATGCGCTGTTCGTCCTTGACCTTCAACTTCGCTCCGTAGACCACAGGGTAGCGCTCGCGCTCTCGGCCCTTCTCGTCCACCACCAAGATCTGCCCGGAGCGGTTCATGACGACCAGATCGCCGTCCTTGTTCTTAACCGTGGAGAGGTTGACGAACTTGACCACGCCGCTTTCCCTAGCTTCCAACGTCGTTTGCTCGGCCACCCGGCTGGCGGTGCCTCCGATGTGGAAGGTACGCATGGTGAGCTGCGTGCCGGGCTCGCCGATGGACTGAGCGGCGATCACCCCTACCGCCTCGCCGAGATCGGCCAAGCGACCGGTGGCGAGGTTGCGGCCGTAGCACATCGCACAGACGCCGCGTCTCGACTCGCAGGTGAGCACGGAGCGGATCTTGACCCGCTCCACGCCGGTATTCTGAATGGAGTTGGCGATGTTCTCGGTGATCTCGTGATTCGGGGAGACGATGGTTTCCCCGGTGAAGCTGTCCTTGATGGTTTCGAGACTCACGCGACCCACGATGCGGTCTCTCAAGGCTTCGATCACCTCGCCTGCTTCGACGATCGCTCCCACGTAGATGCCGTCCACCGTGCCGCAGTCCGGCTCGGAAATGATGACATCCTGTGCAACGTCGACCAGGCGCCGGGTCAGATAGCCCGAGTCGGCCGTCTTGAGCGCCGTGTCCGCCAATCCCTTCCGAGCTCCGTGAGTCGAGATGAAGTACTGTAGTACGGTGAGCCCTTCGCGGAAGTTGCTGGTGATGGGCGTCTCGATGATCTCCCCGGAGGGCTTCGCCATCAGACCCCGCATTCCCGCCAGCTGGCGGATCTGCTGCTTGCTACCGCGGGCCCCCGAATCCGCCATCATGAAGATCGGGTTGAACTTACTCTGCTCTCGTTCCTGGCGCTCCATCTCCTCGAACATCTCTTGCGCCACGTTGTCGGTGACGTTGGACCAGATGGCGATCACCTTGTTGTAACGTTCACCCTTGGTGATGGCTCCCTCGCGGTACTGGTCGTCGACCTCCTTCACCTCCTGGAGCGCCGTCTCCACCAGCCTGTTCTTTTCGCTGGGGATAACCAGATCGTCGATTCCGATGGAGATGCCGCTCTTGGTGGCATAGGAGAAACCCAGATCTTTGAGCGAGTCCAGCATCTCCACGGTTTTCGCGACCCCAAACCTCAAGTAGCAGAAGTTCACCAGATTCCCGAGTCCCTTCTTCTTCAGCAGACCGTTGATGAAAGGGATCTCTTTCGGCAAGTGATCGTTGAAGATCACCCGGCCCACCGTGGTGTCGATGATGTCGCTTTCGACTTCTTGGATCTCGGCGTGAACCACGTCTTGCTTGTCGAAGGCCGTGGTCAGGTCGATGATTTGACCACTGTAGAGCATTCGGATGGGACTCAAGGTCTCCACCTCGCCAGCTTCGAGGGCCAGGACTACGTCCTCCGGGCAGGCAAAGGCCCGGCCGGCACCCTTGCCACCCGGCTTTGCCTTGGTGAGGTAATAGCAGCCCAAGACCATGTCCTGAGAGGGAACCGCCACCGGTTGTCCGTTGGCAGGAGACAGGATGTTGCGAGAGGCGAGCATCAGCAACGAGGCCTCGATCTGCGACTCCGGGGAAAGGGGGATGTGGACCGCCATCTGATCCCCGTCGAAGTCCGCATTGAACGCGGTGCAGACCAACGGATGGATCCGAATCGCCTTTCCTTCAACTAACACCGGCTCGAAGGCCTGAATGCCGAGCCGGTGCAGCGTGGGGGCCCGGTTCAACAACACCGGGTGCTCGCGAATGACCTCCTCCAGGAAGTCCCATACCTCGGGTCGCTGCTGTTCGACCATCTCCTTGGCCGCTTTGATGGTGGTGGCCAAGCCTACCTGCTCGAGCTTGTTGTAGATGAAGGGCTTGAAAAGCTCCAGGGCCATTCGCTTGGGAAGACCGCACTGATGCAGTCGCAGCTCCGGCCCCACGACGATGACCGAGCGTCCCGAGTAGTCGACCCGTTTTCCCAAGAGATTCTGACGGAAACGACCCTGTTTTCCCTTGAGCGTGTCGGAGAGCGACTTCAAGGGACGGTTGTTCGCCCCTCGCAGAACCCTTCCCCTTCGACCGTTGTCGAACAGCGCATCCACCGCCTCCTGGAGCATCCGTTTCTCGTTCCGCACGATCACATCAGGCGCTTTGAGCTCCATCAACTTCTTAAGCCGGTTGTTGCGGTTGATGACACGTCGGTAGAGATCATTGAGATCACTGGTGGCGAACCGACCGCCATCGAGTGGAACCAGCGGTCGTAGCTCCGGCGGGATCACCGGGATCACGTCCAAAATCATCCATTCCGGACGGTTGTTGGACTTGCGGAACGCCTCCACGACTTTCAGACGCTTGGCGTACTTGAGCTTCTTCTGAAGGGAGGTTTCGGTCTTCATCAACCCGCGCAGCTCCTGCGAGAGATCTTCGACGTCCACTCTGCGGAGCAGCTCTTTGATCGCCTCCGCTCCCATCGAAGCATTGAACTTACTTCGATATTCCTCGCGTAGAGCGCGATACCGCTCTTCGCTCAGCATCTCTTTTTCCTTGAGCGGAGTATCCCCTGGGTCGATGACCACATAGGACTCGAAGTAGAGAACGCGCTCCAGGTCGCGCAAAGACATGTCGAGCAGGTGCCCGATGCGACTGGGTAGCCCCTTGAAGAACCAGACGTGGGAGACCGGGCAGGCCAGCTCGATCTGCGCCAGTCGCTCCCGTCTGACCTTGGATTGGGTGACTTCGACTCCACACTTGTCGCAAACGACGCCACGGTGTTTCATGCGCTTGTACTTACCGCACAAGCATTCCCAGTCGGTCACCGGCCCGAAGATCTTGGCGCAGAATAGACCATCCCGCTCCGGCTTGAAGGTGCGGTAGTTGATGGTCTCCGGTTTGGTCACCTCTCCGTGTGACCAGGCGCGGATCTTCTCTGGAGAAGCCAGACTGATCTTAATGGCGTCGAAGTCGACGACCAGATTTCCCTTGTCGCGAGCGGTGGCAAAAGCTTTCAAGTTATCCTCCCGTCCCGTTAGGAAGAGGGGCTCACACTAGACATGGTTGTTGGACCGAACCGACATAGAATTCGATCGATGGGTCATTCCGTCAGCTTGCGAGCTCAATCCTTTGTCTTGAGCAACTCGACATCCAAACATAGACTCTGCAGCTCCCGGATGAGAACGTTGAACGACTCGGGAAGTCCGGGAGCAAACGAGGTGTCTCCTTTGACGATGGCCTCGTAAATCTTGGCTCGCCCGTAGACGTCGTCAGACTTGGCGGTGAGCAGCTCTTGGAGCGTATGGGCGGCACCGTAGGCCTCCAGTGCCCAGACCTCCATCTCACCGAAACGCTGCCCGCCGAACTGTGCCTTTCCTCCCAGGGGCTGCTGGGTAATGAGGCTGTACGGGCCGATGCTGCGCGCGTGCATCTTGTCGTCTACTAGATGCGACAGCTTGAGCATATAGATGTAACCCACCGTCACCTTTTGCTCGAAGGGCTCCCCGGTATTCCCATCGTAGAGGACCGTCTTTCCACCCTCCAGGACGTTCGGCCGGAGAGCGCCGTTGTGCTCCTCACCCCGGTTGGCCTCGGCGAGGTAGTCCTTGATCTGGGCCTCCGAGGCACCATCGAACACCGCGGTGGCGAAGTACTTCCCGAGCGCTTTGCCGGCCCAGCCCAGGTGTGTCTCCAGAATCTGACCCACGTTCATGCGGGACGGCACACCGAGCGGATTGAGAACGATCTCGACGGGAGTTCCGTCGGGAAGATAGGGCATATCTTCTTCGGGAACGATCCTGGCGATGACACCCTTGTTGCCATGCCGCCCGGCCATCTTGTCGCCTACCGAGAGCTTGCGCTTCATGGCCACGTAGACCTTGACCATCTTGATGACGCCGGGAGGTAGCTCGTCGCCCTTCTGCAGTCGATTCATTCGCTCGTCGAAGAGAGCCTTGAGCACCTCGACCTGGCGTTCGGTCTTGTCTTCGATCTCCTGGATCTCGTCCAGAACCTCGGCGGCAACATCCGTTTCCAACAAGCCGAGGTAGGCCGGCCTCAGCTCCCGCAGGACGTCCTTGGTGAGCTTGGTTTTCTTCTTAAGGAGTTTTTCGCCGGTCCGAGGGTTCACCAGATCCTCTACCAAGGTGCTACCGGCGAGACGCTCCATCACTCTCTTGTTTCTCTCTTCTTTGAGAATGCGAATCTCATCGTTGAGATTCTTCTCCAGCATGCCCACTTCTTCGGCCTCGATCGACTTGGCCCGCTCGTCTTTCTCCACACCCTTGCGGGAAAAGATCTTCACGTCCACGACGATTCCTTCGATGCCGGGTGGACAGCTGAGCGATGCGTCCCGAACATCGCCGGCTTTCTCGCCGAAGATGGCGCGCAGCAGCTTTTCCTCAGGGGTGAGCTGAGTTTCACCTTTGGGGGTCACCTTGCCCACCAAGATGTCGCCGGGCTTCACATAGGCGCCGACCCGGATGATGCCGGACTCGTCCAGATTCGCCAGGAACCCTTCGGAGACATTGGGAATATCGCGAGTGATCTCCTCCGGCCCGAGCTTGGTGTCTCGGGACTCGGTGTCGAACTCCTCGATGTGTATCGAGGTGTAAGCGTCCGCCTTGACTAGCTTCTCCGACACCAAGATCGCGTCTTCGAAGTTGTATCCGCGCCAAGGCATGAAGGCGACCAGAATGTTCCGGCCCAAGGCCAGCTCCCCCCGGTCGGTACAGGGCCCGTCGGCTATCACTTGTCCCTTTTCCACTTTGTCCCCGACCTTCACGATGGGAATCTGGTTCATGCAGGTATTCTGATTGGATCGCTTGAACTTGGTGAGGTTGTAGATATCCGCGCCAATCTCCTTGGCCCGTTTGCCGGTGCCGTCACCCTCGATGCGAACGATGATGCGGCGGGAATCTACCGAGTCCACGATGCCGGCACGTCGGCAAACCACCACCGCTCCGCTATCACGGGCAGTGACATACTCCATGCCCGTTCCCACGATGGGTGCTTCGGCGCGGAGCAGCGGAACCGCCTGCCGCTGCATGTTGGAACCCATCAACGCTCGGTTGGCATCGTCGTTCTCCAGAAAAGGGATGAGCGATGCTGCCACCGAAACCAGCTGTTTCGGAGAGACGTCGATACAGTCCACGGTCTCACCCGGGGCGAGAATGAAGTTGCCCGCCTGTCGGCAGTTCACGCGATCCGCCACCAATCTGCCGTCCTTATCCAGCTTGGCGTTGGCCTGAGCGATGACGTACTGGTCCTCCTCCCAGGCGGACAGATAGAAAGCATGCGGCTCCCCTTCCCCCTGGCGTTTGCCGGCCTTCTGCAATTTGTTGTTATCCGCTTCGAAGGCAGAGCGCTCGACGATTTGCCCGACCGCGAAGGAGCTATCACCGCTTACCGTCACCAGCAGATGGTCTACGACGCGGCCCTCCTTCACTTTCTTATACGGACTCTCTATGAAGCCGTACTCGTTGATCCGCGCGTAGCAGGACAGAGAGCTGATCAACCCGATGTTCGGACCTTCCGGCGTCTCGATAGGGCAGATTCTACCGTAATGGGTCGGGTGGACGTCGCGAACCTCGAAGCCTGCTCGCTCTCGGGAGAGCCCCCCCGGACCCAATGCCGACAGCCGTCGCTTGTGGGTAACCTCGGAGAGCGGGTTGGTCTGGTCCATGAACTGAGACAACTGGGAAGAGCCGAAGAACTCGCGGACCGCAGCCATTACCGGTTTGGCATTGATGAGGTCATGAGGCATGGCGGTTGCCATCTCCTGATAGACGCTCATCTTCTCTTTAATGGCGCGCTCCATCCGAACCAGACCGATTCGGAACTGGTTCTCCAGGAGCTCACCTACCGAGCGCACTCGACGGTTGCCGAGGTGATCGATGTCATCCACCGTTCCCACGCTCTTCTGCAACTTCAGGAGGTACTTGATGACCTCGAAGAAATCTTGAGGCGCCAGCAGACGCTGATCGAGGCTGCCCTGGAGACCCAACTTGGTATTGAGCTTCAACCTGCCCACTTTGGAGAAGTCGTACTTCTGCGGGTTGATGAACATCCCTTTGAACAACGAGCGGGAGCTCTCGAGAGTTGGAGGATCTCCCGGCCGAAGCCTCCGGTAGATCTCGATGAGCGCCTCCTCGGAGCTCTTCAGCGTGTCCTTCCTGACCGTTAGCGAAATGATAGGACCGACGTCCGTTTGCGCAGGGACGAACACGTCGATAGCGGAAATCTGGTTCTCGGCGAGTCGCGCCAGGACGTCGGGGGTGAGCTCGTCGTTCGACTCCACCAGGACTTCACCCGAGGACTGGTCGACGACGTCGGCTACCGAGAGGGCTCCCTCGAGATCCGCCTCGCGGACCTCGAGCTCCGTGATCCCCTCACCCTGGATGCGCTCCAGCGCGGCGTGCGTGATTCTCTTCCCTGCCGCAACGATGACTTCCTTCTTCTTGTCCCCGAGACTGATGTTGGTCGAGAGTCGGCGGCCCACCAGCGAGGAAGAGACCTGGAGATAAAGCTTGCCGTCTCGGAGTTGAACGCGATCGACCGCGTAGAAGGCCCTGAGGATGTCCTCGTTCGTGCGCAGACCCAGGGCTTTCAGAAACACCGTTGCCAGAAACTTTCGCTTCCGATCGATGCGAACGTACAGCAGGTTCTTCTGATCAAACTCGAACTCCACCCAGGAGCCACGGTAGGGGATGATCTGGGCTAGGAAAGAGCCCTTGTCCACTTCGTGAAAGAACACGCCCGGCGAACGGTGAAGCTGCGACACGATGACCCGTTCGGTTCCGTTGATGATGAAGGTACCGTTGTCGGTCATCAAGGGAATGTCGCCGAAGTAGACCTCCTGCTCTTTGATATCTCGGATCGAGCGCACCCCCGACTCCGGGTCCTTGTCGTAGACGGTGAGGCGGATGGTCACTTTGAGCGGAACGGAATACGTCATTCCTCGCTCTTGACACTCCTCCACGTCATACTTCAGCTTCAGCCCAACCGAGTCTCCGCAGGTATCACAAACCGTACCGCGGTTCTCGTTGGGCTTCCCACAAGAGGGGCAGGGGACCTCACGGTCGCCGACCGGATCGGTTCGGATGCTGGTGCCACAGGACGTGCAGGGACGCCGGAGATGCTGGAGCCCCTCCAGCTTCCCGCATTTGCACTCCCAGACCCCGGTGGAATACTCCACGAACTGCAGCTCGCAGTTCTCCCGAAAGTCCGTAATCGGAAAGACGGACTTGAAAACAGCCTGCAGACCCGAATCTTCCCTTTCCGAGGGAAGGAGGCTCATCTGTAGGAACCGTTCGTAGGATCTCTTCTGGATCTCGATGAGATTCGGAATGGGAATGAGGGTCTGAATCCTCGAGAAATCGATCCTCTGCCGGTATGGATTGGCAGCTAGTGTTTCCATATTGCCCGTAAGCTCCTATTCAATCGCCGAGCGGAAGGCTCAGACGGAATTGAAAGAGAGGGACCGCCGCGGAACAAGGACCACGACCGCCCCAGAAACGCATACGCAACGCGGGCTATCTCAGCTCGACGGTGGCACCCGCTTCGGCGAATTTCTTCCTGATGGCCTCGGCCTCTTCTCTTGGCACCCCTTCCTTAACGGTCTTAGGGGCCCCTTCCACAACGTCCTTCGCTTCCTTCAAGCCAAGGCTGGTCACCTCGCGAACGACCTTGATGACGTTGATCTTTTTGTCGCCCACCGCGGTCAGCACGACTTCGAAGTCGGTCTTCTCTTCGGCCTGCGCCGGAGTGCCGGGTGCCCCGGCGGGTGCCACCGCCATCTGCATGGCGGCCGCCGCCTTGACGCCCAGCTCATCCTCCAGCCTCTTCACCAACTCGGCCAGCTCGAGGACCGAAATCGACTTGATATAACCCACCACGTCCTGTTGTGTGATGTTCGCCATGAATCGCTCCTTCGCTTGGAGTCCTTCGCGGACTCTCTCTTGTACTGCTATGAGTTCTTCCCTTTGCTCTCTGCAGCCTTCAACACCAGGAGGAGATCGCGGACTGGAGCCTGCAGGACTCCCAGGAGATTCTGGATGGGCGCCTGCAGCACGTAGAGCAGCTGGGCGGTGAGCACATCCTTTCCCGGTAAGGAAGCGAGCTGTTTGCATTGCTCCGCACTCACTTCCTTGCCAGAGACCATCCCACCCTTGAAGGTCAGCACCGGCACGTCCTTCGCAAAATCGTTCAAGACCTTCGCCAGCGCCACCGGATCGGACTCGGTGTAGGCCAAGCCGGTCATCCCACTCAAGTGGGCACCGATGGATTCCAGCGGTGTCCCTCGCAGGGACCGGAGGGCGAGCGTATTCTTGACCACCCGATACTTCGACCCGGCTTCTCTCACCTTTCGTCGCAGCTCCGTCGCCTCCTCGACTTTCAACCCACGGAAATCCACGGCGAAGACCCCGGAAAGTTTCTCCATGTCCTTGGCGAGCGTTTCCACCGCCGCCCGTTTTTCCGTCCGATTCACCAAAGCCCTCCTGAGATGCCAGCCCGCGCCCTATTTGACGCCAATCGACTGAGGGTCGATGCGCAGTCCCGGCCCCATCGTCGAGGAAATGGTTACCGACTTCACATACTTTCCTTTGGCAGCCGCCGGCTTGGCTCTCATCACGCTATCGATGAGAACGCGTAAGTTCTCCAACAACCGCTCCTCGGAGAACGACGTCTTTCCCACCGGCACATGTATGATTGCCGTTTTGTCCACACGAAACTCGACCTTTCCCGCTTTGATCTCCTTGACCGCCTTGCCAATATCAAAGGTGACCGTGCCGGTCTTGGGATTGGGCATGAGTCCCCGCGGGCCCAGAATCTTGCCCAGCTTGCCCACACTCCGCATCATGTCGGGCGTCGCCACCACCGCATCGAAATCCATGAAGCCGCCCGTGATCTTCTCGACCATCTCTTCGCCACCCACCAAATCGGCACCGGCTGCCTCGGCTTCCGTGACTTTTTCGCCCGAGGCGAACGCCAACACGCGTCTCGTCTTGCCCAATCCGTGCGGCAAGACCACCGTTCCGCGGACCATCTGGTCAGCGTGCTTGGGATCAACGCCCAGCCGCATCGCGACCTCGACCGTCTCGTCGAACTTGGCGTATTTGACTTTCTTGAGAAGCCCGACAGCTTCTTCCGGTGTGAAGTCGCGCCGGTCGCCGATGATTTCTTTTGCTTTCTTGTAGTTCTTGCCTGGCATTACTGCTCAACCTCTATCCCCATGCTGCGGGCGGTTCCCATGATGATCTTCTTGGCGGCCTCGATGTCGCTGGCGTTCAGGTCCGGCATCTTGGTGCGGGCTATCTCTTCTACCTGTTTGATGGTGACCTTGCCGACTTTGTTCTTATTCGGCTCTCCC
>DATDRI010000543.1:0-4153 GCA_035291825.1 Vicinamibacteria bacterium
GCTCTTGGTTGGCATTATCGCCGACCAGGTAGGCGAGCAAGGTGCCGTCTGGCGAGAGAGCGATCCGAGGGCCGGGACTGGTGGCGAGAGGTCGGTCGCCTATCTCCACGCTGACTCGCATCGTGGGTTCGGCCGGCAGGAGCCAGAGGGTGGCGGCGAGCCCCGCCGCCAGTGCTCCGGTCACAGCCAGAAGACCCCAGGGCAGAGCACGCTGCCATAGAGGCCGCCCAACCGTCGTCGACGGCCGCACGGCGCTTTCCACTTGGACGACGGGATTCTCCAGGCACTCTTCGATGGCGATGCGCGCGTCTCCTATCGCCTGCAGGCGTCTCTTGCGATCGCGCGCCAGGCAACGGCGGAGGAGCTGCCGGATCACCGGTGGAACGTCGCCCGGCAAAGCATTCAAATCGATATCGCTCCGCAAGACCGCGGCGAGAACGTCCGTGACGGTGTCTCCGGTGAACGTTTGCTTGCCGGAAAGCATCTCGTACAAAAGCACCCCGAACGACCAGATATCGGCTCGCCGGTCTACCTTCTGTCAGCGGGCCTGCTCCGGGCTCATGTAGGCGGCGGTGCCCATGATGACTCCGGCTGCCGTGGCTGCGGCGCTCAGGGTCGGTGATTGACTTAGATCAGGAGACGAGCCCGAGCCCACTTCTCCCTCCAGTGCTTTCGCCAGGCCGAAGTCCAGCACCTTCACCGTTCCCTTCGGCGTCACCTTCACATTGGCCGGCTTCAGATCTCGGTGAATGATTCCGTGCTCGTGCGCTTCTTCCAGCGCTTCCGCGATCTGTTTGGCAATAGTCAGGGCTTCTTCGAGAGGGATGGGCCCGCGCTTGAGTCTCTCCTGCAGCGTCTCCCCTTCCACCAGCTCCATGACCAGGGCGCGTTTGCCGCCCGATTCTTCGAGACCATGAATGGACGCGATGTTGGGGTGATTGAGCGAGGCGAGAACCTGCGCCTCCCGGCTGAAGCGTGCCATGCGGTCCGGATCCTTGGAGAAAAGATCCGGCAGGAGTTTCAGTGCTACATCCCGGTTCAGTTTGGTGTCAGTGGCACGGTAGACCTCTCCCATGCCGCCCTGGCCTATCTTGTCGGTGATCCGGTAGTGCGCGATGGTCTGGTCGATCATGACTCTAGTTCTTGACGCTCGAGAACGTGCGGCGGAGATCGTCGAACCAGTGCGTGACCAACGTTAGGTGGGGGTGCTGTCCCGCACCCTCGTCGTCCGCGGCTGGGAACATCACGAACCGCTCGCCGTCGGGCGTCACATCGTAGTCGGCGAAGTTGTTCCCGGCCAGAGCCAGCCCCGCCGTCCCTCCTCGAAACGATCCCTGAAAAACAGGCCGGGGCTTTCCGGCCCGGAAGGTATCGCCGGCACTTTCCACCGACGCAACCATGATCCCGTCATCGGTGCGATAAAAGAGCTCCCGACCATCGCGTGACCAACGAGGATAACCGCCTCCGCCATCCGAGACCTGCCACTTGCCTCCCTGCGTTGGAAACGGGCGTACGTAGACTTCCGAGCGTCCGGACTCGTTCGAGGCGTAAGCCATCCAGCGACCGTCGGGTGAGAAGGCCCCGTTGGCCTCAGTAAAAGAGGTGGCCAAGAACGGTTCCGGTTTCCTTTCTCCCTCGAGCGGAACTACCCAGAGATCGAAGGCGTCGCCGGTGGTCAGGTACGTAATGAAACGTCCGTCGGAAGACCAGGAGGTCGCCCACTCCGGCTTGTCGCTCTCGGTGAGACGCTCCAAGTCTCCCGAGCCGTCGGCGCGCTTGCGGTAGAGATTATCCGGGCCGTCCTGGTCGGAGCTGAACGCGATGGACCCTCCATCGGGTGACCATATCTGCTCGGTGTCGGAGCCCTCGTCGAAGGTTAGCCGTGTCGATACGCTGCGCTCCAGGTCGTAGACCCAGACATCCCAATTGCCTTCGCGCAGCACCGTCAGAGACAGGCGCTTCCCGTCGGGGGACATTCGCGGATTGCCGTAACTGCCCCGCTCCTCCCAGAGCGGCGCGGTACGGCCGTTCCGATCCACCCACACCACTGGATATTCGGGCACGGCGCTTTCGCCCCTGACGTAGGCCAACCTCCCGGTGTCGGAGAAGGTGAATTGCGCCCCCCCATCCGAGACGGTCCAAGAGACGTCCTGCACGACCGGCGCGGGCGAACCGGTGAGCTCCAGATTCCCGAGGTCGAAGGGCGCCGCGAAGAGAGTCGCCTCGTTCACATAGACCAGATGGCCCGAGGGAACGTAGCGGGCGTAAGACCCGCCGCGATGCAGAACTTTGCGCTCGCCGGTCTTCAAGATCAAGACCTCGATATTGGCGTTGTCGAAGCCTCCAGCGGGCTGTGTGTGGGATGTAAAGATGACGGCTTCCCCTCCCGGCAAGACTTGCGGCCAGCGATGGGTCGCCTCCTTGTTCGCTTCGTCCAATGTGGTCAGAGGCTGCGGCTCCCCTCCGGTTGCCGGCACGCGAAAGAGGGGGCTGGACGGGCTGGGAGCAAAGATGATCGTGTCGTCTGGAGCCCAACTCGCCCCCCGGCTGCGATCGACCTTGCAGAGTCGGAGGGGCGTCCCTCCGGTCACCGGGACTTTGAGAAGCTCTTGCGGCGTGACGTAGCCGAGCCATGCGCCGTCGGGTGAGAAGAAGGGGTGATAGGCGGATGTGGTTCCCGAACCGGAGGCGATTTCCGTGCTTTCCAACTGATCGAGAGAGCGAACATAGAGCGTCGTCGCGTTCTCGTCTCCCACCACGTAGGCGATGCGCGTTCCGTCTGGCGAAAGAACCGCGCTCGAGCCCAGCCCCGAGAACAAGGGGCCATCCAGGAGCGCGAAGTCCAGCCGCAACGGCGGCTCGGCTGTACCACCCCCGAGTCCGGAT
The DNA here is from genome assembly GCA_035291825.1 of Vicinamibacteria bacterium. Classification (GTDB taxonomy): domain Bacteria; phylum Acidobacteriota; class Vicinamibacteria; order Marinacidobacterales; family DATDRI01; genus DATDRI01. The sequence goes on from DATDRI010000543.1 coordinate 2,887, forward strand.
ACGATCGCGGCGGTCACGCCGGCGGCCACCAAGGCGACGAGCGCCGTAGGAAGAACTCGCTTCCAGACCGGCGTCGTCGGAGCGGCGACTCTCATCGAGATGACCGTCTTTTCGTCGACAGGATTCTCCAGGTAGTCTTCGACGATGACGCGGGCATCGCCAATCGACTGAAGGCGTCGCTTGCGGTCGCGCGTCAGGCAACGGCGGAGGAGCTGCCGGATCACCGGCGGGACGTCGCCCGGCAAAGCATTCAAATCGATATCGCTTCGCAAGACCGCAGCGAGAACGTCCGAGACGGTGTCTCCGGTGAACGTTTGTTTGCCGGTCAGCATCTCGTAGAGCACGATACCGAACGACCAGATGTCCGCCCGCCGGTCCACCTTTTGCCCCCGCGCCTGCTCCGGGCTCATGTAGGCGGCGGTGCCCATGATGACTCCCGCCGCCGTCGCCGCCGCGCTCAACGTCGGCGATTGACTCAGATCGGGAGAAGATCCCGAGCCCACTTCTCCCTCCAGAGCTTTCGCCAATCCAAAATCTAAGACCTTCACCGTACCCTTGGGCGTGATCTTAACGTTCGCCGGTTTCAGATCCCGGTGAATGAATCCGTGCTCGTGTGCCTCTTCCAGGGCCTCAGCAATCTGTTTGGCAACAGTGAGCGCTTCCTCGAGCGGCATGGGGCCGCGCTTCAATCGCTCGGCGAGCGTCTCCCCTTCCACCAGCTCCATGACCAGGGCCCGCTTGCCGCCCGATTCCTCGAGACCATGAATGGAAGCGATGTTGGGGTGATTGAGCGAGGCGAGAACCTGCGCCTCCCGGCTGAAGCGCGCCATGCGGTCCGGATCCTTGGAGAAAAGATCCGGCAAGAGCTTCAAGGCGACATCCCGGTTCAGCTTGGTGTCGGTGGCACGGTAGACCTCTCCCATGCCGCCCTGGCCTATCTTGTCGGTGATCCGGTAATGGGCGATGGATTGTTCGACCATGCTGTCCCTTCTCTCCTAGTTTGTTCCGATGGAGAAAGTGCGTCGGAGATCGTCGAACCAGCGAGTCACCAAAATGACGTGGGGGCGCTCCTTCTGCTCCGCATCCTCGGCGCCCGGGAACAGAACGAATCGCTGCCCATCGGCGGTCACCTCGTAGTCGGCGAAGACGTTCCCGGCGAACCCGATACCTCCTACCCCACCACGGAAATTCCCCTCGTACAACACGCGCGGTGACCCGGCGCGAAGAGTTCCGCCGGTGGTCTCGACGGACGTGACCATGAGGCCGG
>DATDRI010000544.1:0-2735 GCA_035291825.1 Vicinamibacteria bacterium
CGGCGGAGAAGCTCTTCGGCAAGGGTCGTCTTGCCGGAGGCGGGCAGGCCGGTCAGCCACAAGACCGTGCCGCGAGAGGCGTGCTTCATCGCTGCTTCAAGTAGCGGTCCACCGCTCCCGGGTCGAAGGGCGGGTCGGCCAGCACGTTCTCGATGAACCGCAACAGACTGATCCGCACTTCTTCGGCAATGGATGGATACCACAGCGGACTCGCTACCACCAACCCCCTCCAGGCGAAGAACGGGGGAGCCGCCTCGAGGACCTCGGTGTCCGTGGTCTGCTGGAGATAGGTCTGCCAGAAGAGCTCGAACAGGGAGCGAAGCGGGCCGTCGAAGCGACGCGCCGATTGGAGCGCGAAGAAAATATAGTTGATGCTGAGGGCGGTGACGTCGTCGGCCGGCTCTCCCCACTCTCCCCGGCTCCGATCCAGGAGACGAAACTCCACCCCATCCTGCAGAAGTATGTTGAAGGGATGGAAGTCGCCGTGAACCTGGGATAGACGATGGACCTTGGACTTCAGCCTCCAACGCCAGTCCACCGCCGCGTGCTCCACGCGCTTGAGAAACGCCGCGTCCGCCGGAGCGAAGTTCGAGGGGTAGCTGTCCAGAAGACCCATGATCCCTTCACCGTGCCCCACCAGGTCTCGAAGGCGCCGCCGATAAACCGAGGGATCGACGTGCTTCTTCTCATGGACTCGGGCCAGATAGAGGGCGAGCTCCCGGGCACGGCTTCGATCCGTCTCGTCACATTGGCCGGAGTCCCGAATGCGCTCCAGGTCGGAGGCGTAGAGACGTCCGGGTGCGAACTCGGTGAGAAGGAAGAACTCTCCGGCGCTTCCCAAGGAGATCATCTCGGCATCCTTGGTGAACGCTCCCACGTCGATGCTGGAGACGTGGCGGGGGAGTCGGTTGAAGGTGTGGTGGGCGAGGAGGAGAGACTCCGCCCGATCCGAGAGTCGATCGTGACCGAAGACGTCGGGAGACAAGGTATGCACCACCAACTGGAAACGCTTACCCTGAGAATCGAACTCCAGTAGCACCGGCGTACCGTAGCCGAAGCCCTTGAGCTCTCGCTCCTGGGTGCCGGTCAGCTCGACTTCGCGGAGGATGCGGGGCCGCAGGTAGCCCAGGGAGTCCAGATAAGCGCACAGGGACTCCCTGGTCCACGGCCGGTTGGCGATTCCGGTTGTCGAGCGGGGCAAAGGCCTCCTCCTATGAGGATGACTCAGGACTTCGTTTCCTGCGCGTAAATCTCTATCCGTCTCGGCCTGGCACCCGCGCCCTTGGGCAGCTTGACCACCAGGATCCCGTTCTCGACCTGCGCTCCCGAAGAGGCCGCGTCCACCGCGACGGGGAGCTCCACGGTTCGAGCGAAATCGCCGTAGAGCCTCTCCCTGGTCAACACTCGCCCCTCCTTGTCGGGATCGGGCTTGTGAACCGAGCCCTTGATGGTGACCTTGTTGTCCAGAATCGTGACCTCGAGCTGGTCCTTGGTGATGCCGGGCATCTCGGCGGTGAGCAGCAAATACTCACCGCGGTCTATCAAATCCACGGCGGGGCGGCGAGCCCAATACCGGGGCCACAGCGGCTCGAAACGCCTGAGCTCCGGCAAATAAGTCGCGAATAGATCTTCAATGCGTTCTTTGGTTTCTTCTGGGACGATCATGTGAGTGCCTCCTTTGGCAAGCGAGGCCTGGGGCTTTTCCCTCAAGTTCTTGGGCCTCTTGGCACACCGTTTCTCGGCTTGCCGGCTCCAATATTCCCGGAAAAGGCGCTCTTGCTTCTTCCGGTCTAGCCAATAACGATGTAGGCAAAGGGCATACCAACTCCCCTGGCATCCGCATAGGGGAGCTGGTGGGGGTTCTGACCTCGGCGCGTTCTGATCTGGATGCTGTGGCGAGCGGCGCAGGCTCGTTCCACCGAATAGACCGCCCTTCAGGCCGTGGGCTTGATGTTCTGGTTCATATGGAAGAAGTTGGTTGGATCGTACTTGTTTTTCAGCTCCACGAGGCGCTGGTAGTTCGGGCCGTATGCCGCGCGGACCGGATCCCCGCCTTCGTCGTCGCCGAGATAGTTCACATACCGTCCGGTCGCCATAAACGGTTCCATCGCCTTGTAGGTATCGCGCGCCCAAGTGATATTTCGCTCGTTGTCCGCCGCGTCCAACCATTGGGAAATAATCAGAAGATTGTAGCCAGGATCGCGATGGGGAAACGACGTCTCGGTCACGCCCACCCGCGTAGCCGCGCCGTGGAAGTGCTCCAAGAAGAGCCCGCTCATGGGAGACGGAACGGTGAGGAAGCGCTCGATCATCGTATCGATGGCTCCATCACTCAGCTCGCGCAGGAAACTCGACTTCCAATAATTGAGAGAACCCCTCGGAAAGCCGTTGTCCATGATCGAGTTAATCTGGCTGTAGGGCATGGGACCCATGGCGTCTATGATGGGTGAGCCGAACTCCTTGACGGGTCGCACCGCGGCCGCTCCCTCTTCGAGCGAGCCGCAATGGCAAACCGCCACCGCGGCGATCTTCGCTCCGGATCCGTCGGGCGCGTGAACCAAGCCACCAACCGACGTCATCTCATCGGGAAGAGAGGCGGTGAGATCGCGGTAGAAATGGAGCACGTCCTTGGCATTGGCCACCGGGTGTGCGACTAGACCTCCCGTGACTTGGCCGACGGGATGGAGGCGATACTCGAAGGAGCCTACCACACCGAAGTTACCACCGCCGCCGCG
>DATDRI010000545.1:0-2689 GCA_035291825.1 Vicinamibacteria bacterium
AATGTGCCGTCCAGTGCAAGAAGCTGCAGACCGTGCCGCGCCAGCTCGAGCTCCTCTATGATCTCGGGCCGCAGGAGGCTTACCACATAGGAGCAAACCGAGTACTTGAAACCTGGGTAGAGCTCCTCGGTGACCGTCGCGCCGCCGACCAGGTGTCGGCGCTCCAGGACGACCACCTTCTTACCGGCCTTGGCCAGGTAGGCGGCATGGACGAGCCCGTTGTGGCCAGCGCCAATGACGATAGCGTCGAAAGACTTGGACATGGTTTGATTTGACTCTCGGCTCTTCGCCTCACACTCGAGACGTCGCGTTGCGTGACGGCAACGGATCGCAGAGAATAGCACGGCCTCTGGTCAATAGACATAGTCGAGAGGTAGCGGAGTAGACGCCGCATGTTGATAAGCTTCATCGTGTTCGTCGCCACCACCAAGCCATGGCAGTAGGCACACCTTTTCATTCCCGAACGTCCGTTCTCTGCACCAGCATGAACTGGCGTCAATGGTCCGGTTACTTTGCCGCCAGCTCCTATGACGATTTCCACGAGCCGGAGTACCACGCCATTCGAAACGGTGCAGGACTCATCGACGTCTCGCCTCTCTTCAAGTACCAGATCCGAGGCCGAGACGCGGAGAGACTGGTCAACCGCCTCATCACCCGAAACGCCGCCAAGGCGCAAGTGGGCCAGGTCCTCTACGTGCCTTGGTGCGATCGCGACGGAAAGGTCATTCAGGACGGCACCTTTCAGCGACTCGACCAGACGACCTTCCGCGCCACCGCCGCGGATCCGACGCTGCGCTGGTTCGAGCTCAATTCTGAGGGGATGGATGTGGAGATCGAGGATCTCTCGGAGAGGGTGGGCGCTCTCGCTCTTCAGGGCCCGCGATCGCGGGAGATCCTGATGGAGCTTTCCAGTACCGATCTGTCCGACCTCAAGTATTTCTGGATCACCCCCACCCGCCTTGCTGACGTGCCCAGCCTGGTTAGCCGGACCGGCTATACCGGCGACCTGGGCTTCGAGATCTGGGTTTCCCGGGAGCACGCCGAGCGGGTCTGGGACCTACTGATGGAGGCCGGGAAGGGCAGGGGCATCACACCGGCCGGAATGCTGGCTTTGGATCTGGCCCGTATCGAGGCGGGCTATCCGCTCATCGACGTGGACTTCATCAGTGCGGAAAAAGCTCTCATCGAATCCCAAAAATCCTCTCCCTACGAGATCGGGCTGGGCTGGGCGGTCAACTTCAACAAGCCCCACTTCATCGGGCGCCAGTCTTTGGAAGCGGAGAAAGAGAGGGGACCAGCACTTTCCTTGGTGGGATTGGAAGTGCAGTGGGCGGAACTGGAGAGGGTGTTCGCGGAGGTGGAACTGATCCCTCAATTGCCGAATGTCGCGTCGCGCAGCCCGGTGCCGGTCTATGCGGGTGAGCAACAGATCGGCCGAGCGACCAGCAGCTGCTGGTCGAAGCTCCTCAAGAAATTCATTGCGTTGGCCATCATCAAGGCAGAGCATGGAAAGCCGGGGACGCCGGTCGAGCTCGAGATGACCATCGAGTACGCGCGGAAGCGCGCCGCCGCCAAAGTCGTCGAGCTTCCCTTCTTCGATCCGGAAAGAAAGCGAAGCGTCCTTCGAGAATAGTGCCGCGGTGCCGGGCGGCTACGATTTCGGGATTTCTTTTTCCGGATCGACAAACGGCTTGGGCACGACGGTGGCCGACCGCTCATCACCGTCGGGAAGCGTGATGGTTAGATGCGTGCCCAGCTCGGCATACTCGATGGGCACCCAGGCGTAGCCGAGATTCTTCTTGAGTCGAGGAGAGTAAACTGCGGAAGTTACTTGACCAAGCTGTTGGCCGTTCCGCGCGACCGGCCACCGAGTCATGTTCAGATCCAAGGGCCGACCCTCGATCTCTATTCCGACGAGCTTGCGCCTGACCCCCTCAGCCTTGATTCGGCTGAGCGCTTTCTTGCCGATGAAGTCTGCTTCCTGATCTAGATCCACCAGGCGATCTAACCCCACCTCGTAGGGGTTGTTCTCGAGTGTCATGTCGATGCCATGGTTTAGGATTCCAGCCTCGATGCGGCGGATGTCGGAAGGTCCGGTGGGGGCAATATGGAAAGGCCGGCCAGCCTCCATGACTTTCTCCCAGAGCTCGTCGCCACGGCTTCCGTCGCGAAGGTAGATCTCGTAGCCAACCTCGCCAGTCCATCCGGTGCGAGTGACGATCACCGGGATGCCGTCGAGCTTCGTCTCCAGAAAGTAGTAATACTTGAGGTCGAGCACCTTGTCGCCGAAGAGAGTCTTCACGACCTCTTTCGATTTGGGGCCTTGAATCTGCAGGGGAGAGACGTCGGGCTCCCGAATCTCCACGTCAAGGCCGGAGTTGTAGGCGACCCCCTTGGCCCAGAGCAGCACGTCGCTGTCGGCGAGGGCCAGCCAGAAATGGTTCTCACCCAAGCGAAGGAGGACCGGGTCGTTGATAATGCCGCCGTCCTCGGCGGTAATCACCACGTACTTGCCCTGTCCCACTCTGCACTTCGTGAGATCCCGTGGAGTGAGAAGATTTGCAAAGGTGAAACCATCCGGGCCGGTGATTTCGACCTGACGCTCGACACCGACATCCCACACCGAGACGTCATTGAGGAGCTTCCAGTATTCCCGTTCTAGATCATCGTAGCCGATGGGCAGGAACAT
>DATDRI010000546.1:0-9220 GCA_035291825.1 Vicinamibacteria bacterium
CTCCTCGACCGTCGTCTCGGGCGGTCTGACGAAGGAGACGTCTCCGGGAATCCGGTAATAGTCGTTATGGAGCTGCCCGGTGAGCTTGTTCTTGGGGTTTATCTGCCAGGTGACTTTTGCAAAAATCCGGTCGGCCTCTTCTCGCTCCGGGAACTGAGGGTCGACTCCGGGCTGTGATGAATGATCGCGGTAAGTCTGGACTCCTCCGAAGAACCAGATCTTGTCTTTCACCACGGCGCCCCCCAGCTGGGCGGTTAAGTCCCGAAACTTGGCTCGATGGTAGGGAACATCTCGAACGACGGGATCCTGCTGGTCCTCGGTGTTCGAGGCGGTCAGGCTCTGTGTTTGAAAGTAGGCATTGAAGTCGCCGTGAAGCTCGTTCCCTCCCGACTTGGTGACGACGTTGATGACCGCTCCTTGCATGTTGCCATACTCGGCGGGGGCGCCCAGGGACAGGATCTCCATTTCTTCGATGACGTCCGAGCTGGGATAGGGCCAAGCCGCCCCGGTGAGGGGAGCCGTGAGATCGGTGCCGTCGAGCTGATATGAGTTCTCGTTGGTGTTCGAGCCGAAAAAGGCGGTGCGGACCGGCTCATTGTAGCTAGTTTGCGCGGCGCCCGGGGCGGCATTGACCAGGTCGAAGAAGGAGTAGCGAGCGACCGGAGTGTTCTCTATGAACTCTTGCGTGTAGTTGGTCGACTCGCTGGACTTGGTAACGTCGACCACGGGATTGGTAGCCATGACGGTGACAACTTCTTCAACCGGAGCCAACTCCAGAGTCACATCGTCGGTGACCGTGCTACCTACCACCACTCGCAACTCGGTCCGCTGTACGGTCTGGAAACCCGCCAGCGACACGGTGAGCTGGTAGTTTCCGGGAGGCAGCGCCGGGAAGCGGTATTGACCATCTTCCCCGCTCATCGTGGCGCGGGGACCACCGATGAGAGCTTCGCTTCGAACCTCGACGGTCGCGCCGGGGATCGCGGCGCCCGTGGTGTCGTGGAGGACGCCACGGATCGCGCCGGTAAGCCGCTGTGGATACGCAGAGCCTGCCGAAAGAAGTCCGAGGCACGGAAGAACCAGGATTAGAAACTTCCTTGGATATCTCATACCTACCCCCTAAATTCCAAGCCAGCGTCCGGCTGTGGAGCGTACCAGAAGTCTAGGAAGCCTTGCAAGACGGCCCGGTGGATCGGAGACGCTCTCCATCGGCCGGCACCGCCGCGAGAGCTCAGGAGAATCGGTCCAGCCAGTCTCGCAGCCGCATGGCGTAGTAGCTCCCCTGAAAACCGAGGAAGCGAAAGGGCTCCGGGGGAAGAGGCCAACCCGGACCGGTCAGGTAAAGAAGCTCTTTCCAGCGGCTCTCCTGTCCCACGATCAGATCCGCCAAGACGCGGCCGGAAAGGGTGCCCAAGGAGACTCCCATTCCCGAGTAGCCTAGGGCGTAGAAGATGTTGCCTCCCTTGCCCGTCCACCCGATGAGGGGCGTGCGACGCCAGGTCACAGCGACCGGCCCCGACCAGCGGTGGGTGATTTCCACACCCTCCAGGCAGGGAAAGGTCATCAGCATCTCCTGGCGGAGCCTGGCGTAGATGCGCTCGCTCTTGGCCGGGGAGTCCACTCCGAAGTGGTAGAGCACGCGACCGCCGAAGAGAATTCTCCTTCCGCTCGGCCGCACGTAGTTGTGAATGCGTCTCAGGTCGGAGTATCCCTCCCGTCCCTGCCAACCCAACTGCTTCCAAAGCCCGTCGGTCAAAGGCTCGGTAAGGATGATGAAGGAGAGAAGCGACACCGCCCGATCTCGGAGCACCCCGAGCCGGGCCGCCGGCAGATAGGCGTTCAGTCCCAGCACCAGTTTCCGGGCGCGCAGGGCCCCCGCTGCGGTCCTGACCCGCACTTCGCTTCCTCCGTGTAAATCGTCGAGTCCGGTGACCCGCGTCTGCTCGTAGACGCGAACGCCCGCCCGCAACACCGCTCCTTTGAGCCCGGCCACGTACTTTCCCGGATGCAGCATCGCCGCCCGAGGATGATGGAGTGCACCGATGAATCGCTGGCTGCGGATGCGCTCTCGGATCTCGTCGCGGCTGAGCAGTGGAAGCTCGATTCCAACCTTGAGAGCCCAAGCCGCCAACTGCTCGATGCGGTGGACGTGCGCTGGATAGAAGGCAACGTCGTAGTAACCCGTCTTTTCGAGCTCGCAGTCGAAGCCTTCTTCTCGAGCCACGCGCTCGATCCAGTCGACGACACCGGCCGTCTCGTGGTAAGTGAAACGAACCGCGCGCTCGCCGTGGCGCGCCACGCGATCAAGATGGGGATCCTGAAGAACCATCCCCGCATTGCGACCGGACGCGCCGAAACCCACGTAGCTCGACTCCAGCAAGGCAATCTCGATGTCCGGGCGCTGATGCTTGAGACAGTAGGCGGCCACCAGGTTGGTGTAACCACCGCCCACCAGAACGACGTCCGCTTCCCGGTCTCCTTCCAAAGGTGGCTGCAGCTCCTCGGTCTCGATGGCGTCGAGCCAGAAGATCTCATCCAGCTTCATCAGGACCCCCCTCGTCGCGGGCCAGCTTCCATATCGTGATCTTCGGCCCTCCTCGCTCTACCGAGTCGAGCCCCGAGAAGGGGAGGTAAAACGCATCTGCCCGATAGTAGTAAGCGTTCCCTTGGAAATCCGATGGAAAGGGATCGAAACGCGCCAGCACCTCCGCCCGTTCTTCGAGGAACTCGGCGAGGTCCTCCGGCAAGGGAGGAGAGCTCCGTAACACCGGATGCTCGTGTGTAATGAGGTAGTCAGCCTCCGCTCCCAAGACCGCTCTCAAAGAGCAGGGAATCTCCTGCGGCTGGAAAGCAGGGGGCCGTCGTCGATCGGCGTTAATCGCGGGCGCCCCGTAACCGGGACAGATCAAGACGGCCGTCCGGCGGGGCAGATTCTCCGAAACCCACTCGGAAGCCAGCAGGCGAGTGTCTTGCCGGGCCAGCAGCCGGTCGAACTGAGCCGATTTCCGGAATCCCGGGCCGATCAGAACGATCGTAGCGACCGCTACCGCGACTCTTCTGCCGCTCGGCAGAAAGGAAACGACCAGCTCGGCGGCAAGAACCGACAGGATGGGCACCAGGGGCAGGACGTAGCGCGGAAAGACCATGCGAACGTCTGCCACCAGCAGAAAGAACGGAATCACAAACGCTAAGAGGACCAGATCGGTAGGCCGTCGAAGCCAGGCCGAACGGACGATCCCGACCATCGCTGCCAGGTAGAGCGGCCATCCGAACCCTGCCGGGAAGGTAACCCCCAGGTGGACCCAAAGCCCGCGCTCTTCACCCTGATTGAGGATTCGGCGAACGCCGGCCAACTCCCTGACAGCCGCCTCGAAGTGAACGAGCGAATAGGGAGAGAGTAAGGCGAAACCGATCCCCATGACCGCGACGGCAACGAGGAAGCGAGGCAGGGGCGACGACTTCCCCATGACGATGTTTTGTTTCCGTCCCTGGACCAAGCCCGAGATACACGCGGCACCGGCTCCCAGAATGACGAGTCCCGCGTTGTACTTGGCTGCCGCTGCCGCGCCGGCGAAGAAACCGGCCAACAAATAGTCTCGCCAACGATGGCGGGAGGAAGCCTTGACCGCATACAGAAGCGACATCGTGACGAAGAAGGTCGTTCCCACGTCGACGGTGGCGAAATGGGAATCACGCACGTGCAGGTAGTTGGTGGCGAGGCAGAACGCCGCCACCAAACCCACCGTCTGGCTGCCATAGCCTTCCCGCGCCAACAAGAAGGTCGCACCGACCGTCCCTACTCCCAGAGCCACGGTCAGCGCGCGGCAAATGAGATAATGAAGCCCTGGCCGCGTCACCGCCACCGCGAACAAGAAGTCGAACAGACCGTCGTAATACCCGAGAAGCTGACCGATCCAGGCGTAGACGGCGAGGACCAGAGCATTCAAATAGATCATCAAGCCCGGATAGGTGTAGGCGATGGGGTTGAGGTCTCCGGTAGCCAGGATGTCGTGGGCCCTTCCCACGACGCGCTCCTCGTCGGGACGAACGGTTGGGTGGGGCACACCGTAGTTCATGCCCCAGATGCGTAGCGCTCCAGCCAGCAGCAGGCAGGAAAGAATCCCCATCCCGACGGCTCCACTCCTGCGTTTTTTCTGGGTCTCACTCATAGATGGAGCCCTTTTAGGTCCGGTAGTGTCGAGCCAGCTCCACCCAAAGTGCCAATCCGCGGTACGGACCGAAGCGCTGGTAGTATCGCTCTATAGACCGATCGGGGGCCCGCCGCCCCCGCCGATGCCGCTCGGCAAACATCTTGCGGCAAGCGGTATCGAGCGCCAAGCGGTCGTAGTGTCCCAATAGAGTCTGAAGCCCCGCCGCCGCGTAAGGACCGACGCCGCGCAGGGCGCGCAGGCGGCGATGGAGCTCTGTTCCCTCCCACTCCCGGCCGCGGAGCGACTCCAGATCGAGCTCGCCGGATGCGACCCTGGCCGCGATCTGGTAGAGATAACTGGAACGGTAGCCGGCGCGCACGCGTCGATCGAAAGACGCTTCGCTATCCGCCGCGATCGTTTCCGGCCGCGGAAAACTCCGACCGGCGACCGGATCCGAGGCTCCGTAGTCATCCACCAAGCGCCTTACCATCGCGATAGTCTGTTTCCAGGTGCAGTTCGTCGTGCAGATCATTTTCAGGACGTCTTCGAATACGGTGGGAGCCCGCATGAGTCGCCCCTCTCCCCGCCGGCGGGCCGAGCGCAAGGAGGGCTCGACGGCGAGCGCGCGGTAGAAGGGGGACAAATCCTCGCCGAGGCGGAGGCAGCTTGCGATCTGGCTTCGCGCCTCGGCCAGCGCTCGCGAGTCCAGCTTCGCGGTCGATTCCAGTTTCGCTCCCACCTTTCGGCTGCGAGAATCGGCCGAGGAGAGGGAAACCCTGACCAACCGAGACCCGGGAAGCTCCAGCACCCGATGGAGCGTCCGCTTTTCCTCATCCACCGTGAACGGGGCCAGTAGGCACCAGCCGTGACTGCAGACGGTGTTCCAGAAATGAAAGTTGGGTGGCGTGTCGAAGTGCAATCGGCTGACCCGCGCCATGACGAGAATTATGCTAGCATCAATGTGTGATTCGCAGGAGGACAAACCCGTGTCGCGCCAACTCCTTTCGCTGACATCCGCCTTCCTCACCGTCGGCCTCGTCGCTTCAGCGGCCTTCGCCGGTGAGCTCAAGGACGATCTGGCCGCCCGCCGCGCCCGGGTCATGGAGCGGCTCGGCGCGGAGACGATGCTCATCCTGTGGAGCGCTCCCCCGAGGACTTACTCCAACGACACGGACTATGAGTTCCGGCAAGACAGCGACCTCTATTACCTCACCGGAATGGAGCAAGAAGAGACCACCCTGGTGCTGATGCCCGGCAATGAAAGCCGCAAGGAAATCCTCTTCATCAAGAAGAGGGATTTCCTGCGAGAGCATTGGGAAGGTCACATTCTGAGCAAGGAAGAAGCGAGCGAGCACACCGGCATCGAGACCGTGTACCTCGCCGACCAGTTCGACGATTTCGTGAGCACCATTTTGTCGGGACGACCGTTCGACGTGGACCGCTATCGTTCTTCGAAGGAGTACCGCACCTTCTTCGATGCATTGAAACAAGATAGGGCTCGGCTGACGCTCATTCTCAACGAGCCAACGGCGCTCGACGGTGAGCTCAGCCCACCGCTGGAGTTTGCTCAAAAGGTGAAGGAACGCTACCTCGGTTTGTCCATCCACAACGCGGCCAACGTCATTCACGGGCTGAGGCAGGTCAAGACTCCCTACGAAAGAACGATCCTGCGGCGAAGCGGCGAGATCGCCAGCGAAGGTCATCTGGCAGGAATGCGGGCGGCTCTCTCCGCCCAATACGAGTACGAGGTCGAAGCCGCCATCGAAGCGGCCTATATGCGACTGGGAGCCTTTGGGTCGAGCTACCCGGCCATCGTGGCCAGCGGCCCCAACGCCACCATACTTCACTACTCGACCTCCCGGCGTCGCATGGAGCCGGGCGATCTTCTCCTGGTGGATTCCGCGGCGAACTACCAGTACCAGACCGTCGACATCACGCGGACCTACCCCATCGACGGAACCTTCGACCCCCTGCAAAGAGATGTCTACCGCATCGTGCTCGCCGCTCAGGAGGCAGGGATGCAGGTGGCGGCGGCGGGCAGCAATCTCCCCGCCATCCATTTGAAAACGGTCGAGGTCGTGAAGCAAGGTCTCCTCGAGCTCGGTCTCATTACCGACACCTCCGGAGAACAATATCGAATCTGGTACACCCATGGCGCCTGTCACTGGATCGGCATGGACGTTCACGATGTCGGCGAGAGAGATCGCCCCCTGGAGCCGGGCATGGCCTTCGTGATCGAGCCGGGGATCTACGTTCGGGAAGGCGCGCTCGAGCATTTACCCGACAGCCCCGAGAACGCGGAGCTCATCGAAAAAGTCCGCCCCGCCTACGAGAGATACAAGAACGTCGGCGTCCGCGTCGAAGACTCGTTCCTCCTCACCGAGTCGGGGCTGGAGCATTTGTCCTCCAAGGTTCCTCGGACCATCGAGGCGATCGAGCGATTCATGAGCTCCGGCTCCGCGGCCAGTGCGTCTCGCTAGTGCCGTTCCAACTCGTTCCGCCGAGGACGCACGGGTTGCAGGGCGACGGCGCTCAGCTCGTCGGGAACGTCTCCTTGGGGCCGAGTAGTTCGAACGGCAGTAGCAACTCCTCCGTAGCCGAATCCCCCTTCGGCACCAATAGTAGCGGAGGATCTGCAGATGGACGTGCTCCTTCGGCGTTTCCAAAAACGGGGGCGAGGAAGCGCGCCGTCGAATCTGGCAGCTTTCGAGACCGTGGAACGCCATGGACAATAAAGGCGTCGTTCCCGTGAGCCGAAATAGTGCGGCTGCGGGGCCGGCTGGGACCCTGCGCGTGCCATCGCCCCCGCGCCACTAAAGCGTGTCCGGTTACGTCTCGTCACACGAACTCGACTTTGTCGATCAGGGAGTGGAAGAAATCCGCAGACCAAATCTCAACGGACCGTCGGTCCAAAACGAACGGCAATACCTCTTCGCGGGCGCGGTCGACGTTCAGATTTTCCACGGCTTCCCGGAGCATTTCCCGGAATGCCTCAGGGCCAAGCGGGCGGTCTGAGGGGTAGTCCCCGGACTGGCGCATCCTCTGCTCCAAGTGGCTTAGATGCAGCCGGGGATAGTTGGCCACATACCAGACAAAGTCGTACCAGTCCCGACCCTTTACCCGGTTGCGCCATCGGCGACAGAGGAGCGCGTGCATTTTTCCTGCAAAAAGGTCGGGGAGGCTGTAGACCCGAACCGCAAACGGGACGGGTTGCAGGATGGGTTTGACCTCCGTCTCGAACCCACCCGGGGGATCCACGTCCACCTCGAGCCGGATCTTCAGCTTCTGCTCGGAATGAAGGCCACGGAGCAATCTACGATCCGCTTCGATGAGAACCATCTGTTTCAGCGTGTTCGTCTTGATGAAAGCGGATTCGATGGGGCTCTCCTGACTCTTGTCTGTCGGCTCGAACGACACCTCGAAGCCGAAGCCTGCCAACTCCCGCTCCAACGCGGAACCATATCTGCCGAGAGAGAAATCGCGCTCCGGCACGAGCAACGAAAAATCCAGATCTTCGGAATACCGGTCGAATCCGTACAGGATACGGAGCGCGCTACCTCCGTAAAACGCAGCCCGTTCAAAGAACTTGCTGCGCCAAAGTCCAAGCAAGGCCAATTGCTGGAGGATCTCCCGAAGTGCGGCAACGTTTTCTTCAACCGTGTCGCGGGAGTAACGCTCGAACATGCGTTGAATCGCAGGATTCACGGACCTGTTCCCTCCGCCTGGCAGAGGTAGTCACGCAGCAAGCGAATCTTCCTCGACCCATACTGCTGTGCGATGAGGTCCAGCATCGTCCGGTCGATACCGCTTAATGCGTCGAAGCCGATGCGCAGATCTTCGTGCAAGTACGCGCGGAAGTCCCCTGTTTTTCGTGGAGTGAACCGATGGTCGGTCCAAATCTTGTCGACCAGGGCCTTGGCGGGTGTGGCTATCAGGAAACGCTGGTCTGCCTCCAGTGTTTGCTGATCGATGCCGATCGAGTACTTGCGACACGACAGCCTCCGGTACGCAAACAACCCCATCGGCGTCTCGAACCGGCGAGATCGAGACAAAGTGACGGACGTCACCACCACGACTCTCTCCGGAATGAACCCGTAGTAGCTGAGTGCGTAGTCGAGGCTGATATACGAAGGTCCATAGATCAAGTTCGCCAGAATCTCGCGAGACCAGGGGCCACGTCGGTAGTCCTCCCCGAAAACGTAAACTCCCTTCTTTACCCTGATAATTTCGCCGGCCTTCAGCATGCTCCGAACCTTGTCCCGCGGCTTGGTGTACCCCGCGAGACAATCCATAAGCTGTTGATAGTCAAACACTTCTGAATTGATGGCTCGACGAAGGTCGTCAATGGCGGCCATGGTTCAGTTTGTCAAAATTCTACCAGTATGTCCACAAGAACTGGACATACTTACATATTTTTGGCGTTCTTGTCCTTTACCGCTTGGGTCCTGCCTGGAGCCGTCCGGTAAAGCCGGATGGCTCCAACAAAGGTAGGAACGGCTAAGTCACAGCCAGCCCGACCCGGTGTCGAGGTCCATGCCACCCCTCCTCCACACCGGGGACCGGCACGTGCACGCCAGGAGAATTTGGTTGCTGAATCATTGCCTGGCGTGAGCTCGCCAGGTTACATCCCGCCTAGGCGGACTTCGAGCCGCTTCGTCACAGGGTCCCGCTCGTCTCCAAAGCGTGTTAGCATCGACTTCCGTGCCGGAAAATCCAAGTAAGCCCCGCCTGACCAGCTCGGGCATTTCCCTCGCGGAAGTCTACACTCCCGATCATCTTGAGGGGTGGGACGCTCGACGTGATCTCGGCCTGCCGGGCAAGGCGCCGTTTACGCGCGGCAATCATCCACAGGGTTACCGGAGCCGGCTGTGGACCATGCGCCAGTACGCCGGCTATGCGACGGCCGAAGAGTCCAACCGCCGTTACCGCCACCTTCTCGACCAGGGGCAAAGCGGCATTTCAGTTGCCTTCGATTTGCCGACCCAGATCGGCTACGACTCCGATCATCCATTGGCGCGAGGAGAAGTGGGACGGGTGGGAGTAGCCATCGACTCCCTGGAAGACATGGA
>DATDRI010000547.1:0-1739 GCA_035291825.1 Vicinamibacteria bacterium
GCCACTCTCGGTTCCAACGTGGGGGAAGTCCTTTCCGCACCGGAAATCGTGAGAGCGATGGAGATCGTGGACCAGAGCAAGCCCTGGTGCATCGAGGAGCTCATCGCCTTGACCGAGATTCCCGCTCCCCCCTTTGGGGAAGATGAGCGAGCCGCCGCCATGATGGGGCGTTTTCGCAAGCTCGGACTCAGTCAGGTTTGGAAAGACGAGGAGGGCAACGTCTACGCGGAGCGACCCGGAATAGGCGATGGCCCGACCCTGGTTCTCGCCGCCCACATGGACACCGTCTTTCCCTCCGGCACGGTGACGACCGTGCGAAAAGAAGGGCAGCGCCTGGCCGCCCCCGGCGTGGGAGACAACTCGGTCGGCCTGGTAACCCTCCTGACTGTCCTCAAGGCCTTGCAAGAGGCGAAGGTGAAAACGGACGGAACTCTCATCTTCATGGGCACGGTGGGTGAGGAGGGGACGGGAGACCTGCGCGGCGTGAAGCATCTCTTTCTGCTGAGCCCCCTTCGCGAGCGCGTCGATCTGTTCGTGGCTCTGGATGGCACGGACGACAAGAACGTGACCAATCAGGCACTGGGAAGCCGACGCTACCGCGTCACCTATTCCGGACCGGGGGGACACAGCTGGAGCGCCTTCGGAACACCCAACCCCGCTTTCGCCATGGCCCGCTCGCTGGCGAAGTTGGCGGAGCTGCGGCTGGCCCGGAACCCGCGGCAGAGCTACAACGTCGGGGTGATCGGGGGAGGTACCTCCGTCAACTCCATCCCCTCCGAGGTGTGGATGGAGATCGATCTGCGGGGCGAGAGTGTGGAGCTCCTGAAAAAGACCGAGGAGACTTTTCTGCGTTACGTCGACGAAGGTGTCGAGGAGGAGAACAGAGTCCGGTCCCTCACCGGCCCTCTCACGGTGAAAAAGGAGCTCATCGGCGATCGCCCCTCGGGCGAGACGCCCAGCGACGCTCCCATCGTTCAAACCGCGGTCGAGGTGACTCGCCTGATCCTTGGTAACTCGCAAGTCCAATTGCTTCGCAGCAGCACCGATGCCAACCTGCCGATTAGCTTGGGAATCCCCGCCATCACCATCGGTGGGGGGGGCGACGGGCTGGGCGCCCACTCTATCTCGGAGTCCTTCGATCCGACGGACTGGGAGCGCGGCATCCGTCGCGTCCTCGGCGTTGCGGTCGCTCTGGTCGGGCTTCCCTAGGAAAGAGATGTCGCACATCGTGCTAGAATAACGCGGTGCGCCTACTCGACGAAGAGCAACCGGAAAGCAAACCTTCCCGCGGCAAGTATCTCGTCGCCGTTCTGATCGCCCTCGTTCTCCTCGGCGGTCTGGGCTATTGGTATCTCGACCGTGGAGCGCCTCGCACCGGAACCGCTCCGAGGCCGGCCCCGTCTGCGCCTGCCCGCGACTCGACCACTCCCATCCCCGAGTTCGGCCCGCTCACCGGTTCGCTGGAAGTCACGGCGAACGTTGAAGGGGCGACCGTTTACCTGAACGGGCAAGCAGTCGGAGAGACTCCCTACCGGGGTGGGGAGATCCCACCCGGTCGCCATGAGGTTCGGGTAGAAAAAACCGGCTTCCAAGGCTTCGAACAGTCGGTACAAGTGGACAGCGGAAGGGAACTACGAGTCCGTGCGTATCTCGATACCGAGCCGGTACTGCTTCGCGTGGAAAGCGACCTGCCGGGGGCGTCGGTCTTCGTGGACCGCCGTTACATCGGGACCACTCCG
>DATDRI010000548.1:0-3038 GCA_035291825.1 Vicinamibacteria bacterium
AGAATCGTAGTTGTAGCTGTACTGGTGATCGAAGAGGTCGAAGCCGCGGTCGATACCGACCATGGGGCTCATGAAGGCGGCATTGGCGAAACCCACGGTGCGAAAGCCGTTCGCCCGCAGCACCTCGGGCGCGGTCTCAACCTCGGCGCGCAGGGGACGGAGCATCACTCCTTGTCCCACCGCGCCATGGATGGTGGGCCACGTTCCGGTGAGTAGCGAGCCGACCGCGGGCAGTGTCCACCCTGACGAGGAGATCGCTTGATCGAAGCGCACCCCGTCTCGGGACAACGCGTCGATGTGAGGCGACGAATCGAGAGGATTGCCATAACAGCCCAGCGCGTCCCGCCGTACGGTGTCGAGGACGAAGACGACGACGGTTGCGGGTGATGGCTGCTGCCAGCAGGCGTTCAAGGCGAGGCCGGCCAGGAAGCAAACGACTAAGGAGCGGTCGAGACGACGCGTGAACCACCGCACTTGGGACACTGGGCCCTTCGTCATTCTCGTTCTCCAGGGACCGGTAAGTCGCTCGGTTGTTGAGGATCGGCCTTAAATCATATCACGGATCGAATGCGCCTCGCACACGGGCGAAATCCCATCCTTTGTGTTAACATGGACTTCAGCGCAAAGCACTCCCGTCCATGCCATCGTTACAGTCCACGAGCAGAGGACCTGCGATAGAGAGCTTGCTGCCGATCCTCAAGGCCGCAGTCCTGGTGGCCCTCTTCGAGGGAATCCACATCGCGCGCCATGAGTTTCTCATGGGCGACTGGGCGTCCCACAGCGTCCTCGACGGTTTCCGTGCGGTAGCCTGGGTGGCGGGATTGCACGTCGTCTTGTGGCTTTTTCTGGGATTGCTGTTCTCTCTGCTTTCCCGTGACCCCTTCACGCTCTTTCGAGCGGTTTTCTCGGTGTGGGCCTTGGTGGCTTTCCTGGCGCGCTGGATGTTCGAAGATGGGTCGGGAGCGACCGCCTACGAGCTGTTGCTGCTCACCGGCTTAGTCCTGTGGCTGACACCCCGCCGATGGTGGGCTCGCCTCTCTCCTTCCTTTCGCCTGGGTCTCGCCTGTTTCGCCCTGTTGATCGTGTCGACCTTCTCGCTCTGGGGTCGAGTGCCAGACTTCAGTCATCCGCTCGGTGAACAGTTCTGGCTCTATGCCGGAAGCGCGGTGGTGGCAATCGCCGCCTGCCTGGTTCTCTTTCGCTGGCCGCGGTTGACGGCGGGGGCGCTCGCCGCATGCCTGTTGTCGATCACCTTGTGGAACAGCCTCTCGCGAACCCCGACGGCGGACAAGCCCAATGTGCTCTGGATCTTGATCGATACCACCCGCCGGGATCATGTCAGCCCCTTCGGCGACCTTGCCGAAACGCCTGCCATCGAGCGCCTGGCGGCAGAAGGGATACGATTCGACGACGCGGTGACGGTGATTCCGAAGACGACGCAGTCGGTCGCATCGTTCTTCACCGGGAGCTACCCGTTTCATCACGGACTACGGACGCTTACCGACGAGCTGAAGGATTCACCGAACAACGTCGTGAAGTTGTTCCAAAAAGCCGGCTATCGGACGGCGGCCTTCGTGAACAATCCGTGGCTTTCGAAGGATCATGGCTTCGGCCTAGGATTCGAACGCTATGACTCCACCACCGAGCTGGACGAGAAATACGGCGGGAGTCTTCGCTACGTCAGTTGGTTCATCCTCGCCGACCGGCTCACCGTGAAACGGATCGAGACGAGCGAAGCCACCAAGCCGGGAGTCTACGTGGCCTATGACCGCTCGGTGACCGATGCGGTTAGTCGATACCTGCGGAACATCGCGCGCGAGCCTTTCTTCATCTACGCTCACTACTTCCAGCCGCACTGGCCCTATCTGCCGCCTGCCCTCCTGGAAGAGAAATACGGCGCCCCGGCGGGAGCAACTTGCCTGGTGAATTTCCCGGAGCGCGCCGGGATCACGCAGGGGCAGCTGGTTTTCGACAACCATCTCCCCGATGAGGAGAACGAGGGGGCACGGCGGCTCTACCGTGGTGACATCGACGATACGATGAGCCAGGTCGGCCGTTTACTCGAGGAGTTGGAGCGCCAGGGCTTCCGCGACGACACCATCATAGTTTTTACCGCCGATCACGGTCACTCTCTCGGAGACCATGACTACTACTTTCATCATGGCGAGTTCCTCTACGAAAGCTCGGTGCGGATCCCGCTCATCCTGAGCTGGCCCAAGAGGCTGCCGGTGGGCATGGCGGTGAAGCACCAAGTCCGCTCCATCGACCTGGCGCCGACGCTACTGGCTCTGGCCCGTATCCCACACCCGGGCGCGATGGATGGCCGAAGCCTCGCCGGGTTCTGGGAGGGCCGCGAAGATCAGCCCCGGGCTGCTTTCCTGGAGTCGGATGTAAAGATGATGGAGGAAAACACCCGGCGCACTTACTGGGGAGTGATGGGGAAGTTGCGGGGCGTGCGGGACGGCCGGTTCAAGCTCATTCTCACTCCAGACACCGATGGACCCCGCTTCGAGCTGTACGACGTGGTTGCCGATCCGGAAGAAACACAGAACCTCGCCCTCGATCCAAGCCAAAAAGAGACTCTCGCTAGCCTACAGAAACAGCTCACCGAGCTCCTGCCGAGGGAAGAGCGACGGGCCCTTAGCGCGCTTCGCGGGGAACCGGATGAAGCCGGCAAGCAGTCGGGACAGCCGGTGGACGAGCATGACCGCGAGCTTCTGAGAAGCCTGGGCTACATCAACTAGCGGGGCGAGTGCTCCACCCGAGCAGTCTCAGCTAAGGCTCGGCAGGCCACAGGCGACCGTCGGCTTTTCGAAATTGTTCCCAGGCTTCCGCGATGCGCTTGCGCTCGGGAGGCGCCTCTGTCTCGCGCAAACCCCAGTAGCTCTCGATCTCGGACCAACGGTCCGGTGAAACGAGGTACGACCTCGGCGCGAGGATCTGATAGGAGTTGGCGAAAGCGACCTTTCGGTGATGGCTCAGAAACTTCCCGCTCCCGGTCTCCGGCGGGGGAGCGACCAACAGGTAGAGCAAGTCGA
>DATDRI010000549.1:0-7426 GCA_035291825.1 Vicinamibacteria bacterium
TCGAGCACCGTCTCGATGACTTCCATTCCGGCTCGATTGACGCAGGTCACGACGTTCTGCATGGCAGTGGTGCTGGCGGTGATGATATGAACGTTAGCCTCCAGGCGCCCTCCGGTCATTCCGGTTGGGTCGAAGATGCCATCGTGACCGTCCACCACGAACTCCTGTGGCACAACGTGGACGATCTCGCGATCCGTCGGCAAGGGGATGGCCTTGGCCGCGTCTATGGCGCGGAAGACATCTTCTCTGCTGATCTCGCGGTTCTTGCTGGTGATTGCCACCACCGCACGACTGTTGAATCCCTTGATGTGGCCCCCCGCCAGCCCCACGTAGGCGGACTCGATCTCGACGCCGGCCATGAGCTCCGCCTCCTCCACCACCCGCTTGATGGCCTCGACGGTCTGCTCCAGGTTGATCACCATTCCCTTGCGCAGCCCCTTCGACTCGGTCGAGCCGATACCGATGATCTCCAGCCGGCCATCCTCCGTTACCTCGCTGACGATGGCAGTCACCTTGGTCGTGCCGACGTCGATGCCAACGATGTATCTGTCTCTCTTGGTCAGGATACTCACCTCCCCCCAACGGATACCGGCTCTTGCGACTCTGCTGCTTCCTCCACAGGTGTCTCGGGCATGCCAAGCTGCAAGTAGACACGCCTCTGGAAGCGCAGGTCGACGGCCTCAACCAACGGAAAACGACTTCGAATCTCCTCGCCAAGCGGGACTGTCTCTGCCAGACGAGCCACCATGTCTCCTTCATCGCAGATGAAGGTGAGCGCCGGGTGACGGAGCATGACGCGGATGGAGTCTTCGCCGGCCGAGACGTCGATCTCCGAAACCGCAAACTCCAATCGATCGTCGGCTGACAGAGCCGACAACAGCCGGCCCGCCAGCTCGCGACGGCCGGGAATCTCCTCGCCCCGCTGGTCGACGAGCCCCTGGACCAAAGGCAGCGTCAGATCTTGATAGCCTGGTCCCATCTCATCCAAATAAACTCCGTCAGCATCGATGAGATAGAGTTGATCCACGACCGCGATGCCCAGCGGGACTCGTTCCAAGACCCGCAGGGTGAGGGTGGCGGGAAGCATCCGGGCGAGCTCCACATCCTTGACCCACGACGACAAAAGCATCTGTTGTTTCAAACCCTCGAGGTCCAAAGAGAGAATGTTGGAACCGGGATGGAGGCCCAGGGTTTCCAGAATCTCTCCCTCCGCCAGTCGGTGGTTTCCCTCCACCAGAATCCGGCTGACCGCCAGCCCGGGAGCTCTCCCCGCCGCGGCGGCGGTCCAGAACCCCGCGGCGGCGAGGGCGGCGAGCCCGCTGACCGCTCCCAGCGAGCGAAGTGCCACCAACAATATTCTTCGGGAGGCACGCCGGGGCCGGACGCGCCTCCTCAGGAAGCGCTCGGGCGGCGTCGTGCCCCCCGCCGATCGCGTCTTCAACTCCACCGTCTGACTTCCTCCTGAAGGTCGATGGACGTTTCCCGAAACACCTTCTCTTTGATCTGCTCGATCAACGCCAAAACGTCCGAAGCAGTGGCTTCGCCTTCGTGCACGATGAAGTTGGCGTGCACCTCGGAGACCCGAGCCCCGCCCACACGAAGTCCTTTGAGACCCAGAGCGTCGATGATTCTGCCCGCCGACTCGCCCGGCGGATTCTTGAAGATGCACCCCGCGCTCTTCACACCCACCGGCTGACTGGTTCGTCGAATCGTCATCTGCCTATCCATGTCCGCCCGGATGGCTCGTGGGTCATCCTCCCCCAGTTTCAACCGACAATGAGCAACCACCAGATCGTCTCCAAAAGAAGATGCCCGATAGCAAAAATCGATCCGCTGGCGCGGGAGCTCCAGCTTCTCTCCCTGTGGAGAAACCACGGTGACGCGCTCGACCCACTGCCCAACCGAAAAGTCGAACGCCCCGGCATTCATGGCCAGCACGCCGCCGATCGATCCGGGTATCCCCACCCCGCCTTCCAGCCCCCGCAGCCCCCGCGAGACTGCGGCTCGCACTAGTCCCGGGAAATGTGCGCCGGCTTCGGCTTCGATTTCTCCACCACTTTCGAACCGGACGATCTTCATGGCGCCGGTGTGGATCACCACTCCCCTTACACCCTGGTCGCTTACCAGCAGATTGCTGCCGCCTCCTAGCACGCGGCTGGGAACCTCCAGCTCGTTGGCCAGGCGAACGGCGGCGAGCATCTCCTCGGTCGAAGTGGGAAACGCTAACAACTCGGCGGGACCGCCCAGCCCCACCGTGGTGTAGCGAGCCAGTGGCTCCTCGCGCCGAAAGCGCACTCCCGCATCCCTGAAGGCGGCCACCAGTTGTGCCACCGGGTGCTCAGTCACGTTCACAGATCATCTCCGCCAGATCGTCGGCGAGCGACGTCACGCTGCCCGCACCAAGCGTCATGACTAGGTCCCCCTCTCGCAGCTCATCCCTGACGAGCCCGGGAATCGTTCGCAAGTCCCTCACGAAACGAACGTCGCGGTGACCGTGCACCTTGATACCTTCCGCCAGACGCTCGCCGGTCACATCCGGGAGAGGATCCTCCCCAGCCGGATAGATCTCCGTCACCAGCAGTAGATCGGCCTGGTGAAAGGCCCGGCAAAACTCTTCGAAGAGCGCTCTCACGCGAGAAAATCTGTGGGGCTGGAAGACGACGATGGTGCGCCGCCCGAAGGCCTCTTTGGCGGTTGCCAAAGTCGCTCGGATCTCGGTGGGATGATGCCCGTAGTCATCCACCACCAAGATTCCCCCATGGTCCGCCTTGACTTGAAATCGACGGTCCACACCGGAAAAGGCCTTGAGGCCCGTCGCTATGTCTTCCAGTGAGACACCCAGCTCCAAACCCACACCCACTGCCGCCAGGCTGTTGAGCACGTTGTGCCGTCCCGGAACCCGGAGCTTGATCGAGCCCGCTTCTCGACCGCGAATCCTCAAGCGGTAGCAGGAGTTGACACCAGAAAGGTTGATGGCCTCGGCGGCAATCTCCGCCTGGGTCGAGAACCCGTAGGTCAGGTAACGTCGCTTGATGCGGGGCAAGATGTCCTGCACGTTCTCATCGTCCAGGCAGAGCACCGACGCTCCGTAAAAAGGAACTTTGTTCACGAAATCCAAGAAAGCGTCTTTCAGATCCTCCATGTCGCTATAGGCTTCCAAATGCTCCCGATCGATCCCGGTGACCACGGCCGCCACCGGAGACAGGTGTAGGAAGCTTCGATCCGACTCATCTGCTTCCACGACCATGAAGTCCGAGCGGCCCAGTCTGGCGTTGCTCCCCAGAGTACCGAGCCGGCCGCCAATCACCAGGGTCGGATCCAGGCCTGCCTGATCCAGTACCACCGACACCATCGAGGTGGTCGAGGTCTTGCCATGCGAGCCGGCCACCGCTATCCCGTACTTGAGCCGCATCAGCTCCGCCAGCATCTCGGCTCGTGGAATGACGGGGATCTGAAGTCGCCGGGCCTCCGCGAGCTCGGGGTTGTCCGGACGCACCGCCGAGGAGACGACCACCACGTCGGCGTCGTGCACCTGTTCCTTTCGATGCTCCTCGAAGAACTTCACCCCCAGAGATTGGAGCCTCACGCAAACCCCACTCGACCGCAGATCGGAGCCGCTCACCGGGTAGCCGAGATTGACGAGAACCTCGGCCAGCCCGCTCATACCGATCCCTCCCACTCCCACGAAGTGAATTCGCGTGCGGCGGGAGAACAAGGGAGCGCTCATGCCGCCACCTCCCCAACCCGGGATCGCCCGAGCTCGAGCAGGCGATCCACGATGGCGCGAGCCGCCTGGGGCCGCGCCAGAGCCCGAGCCGCCTCCGCCATCATGCGTCGCCGTGCCGGGTCCTCCAAGAGATCGATGACCGCTTGCGCCAGACTTTCGCCAGAGAGCTCTTGCTGAGGAATCATCCGCGCCGCACCCGCCCGCTCCATGGCTTCGGCATTTTGTCGCTGGTGTCCCCCCGCCAGCGGTAGGGGAACCAATAACGATGGCCTTCCGGCGGCTGCCAGCTCCGCGCAGGTGGTGGCTCCCGCCCGCGAGACCACTAGATCACAGGCTTCGTATTCCTTGGCCATCTCGTCCAAATAGGCTTCGATGCGGGCGGGGAAACCCTCTTTCTGGTAGGCCACCCGGACCCACTCCACTTCCGCTTCCCCGGTCTGATGGGTGAGCTCCAGTCGATGGCGATACGACCCAAGAAGAGGTAACGCATCCACCATGGCCCGGTTCAGCACATGGGAGCCTTGGCTTCCGCCGAAAACAAGCAAGTGAATCTTGTCCGTCACCGGACGAATCCCTACCCGGGTGATCTCCTCCCGCACCGGATTGCCGGTTACGAACCCGTTCCGGCGGAAGTAACGAAGCGTCTCGTCCCAGCCGAGCGCCGCGGCATCCACTAGAGAAGATAGCCATCTATTGGTGAGCCCTGGGACCGCGTTGGGCTCCAGAATCAGAGTCGGGACCCCCGATAAAGTGGCGACCGCCAGCAAGGGGCCCGAGACGTACCCGCCCACTCCCATCACCACCTGCGGCCGTATGCGTCGAAGGAGTCGGGAGGACTCAACCATCGCCGGGGCGATCTGCAAGAAGCCCTTCACCTTTCGCAAGAAGGATCCGCCACGAAGCGGCTCCACCTTAACGATCTCCAGCGGGAACCCGGCGCGAGGCACTTCCTTCCCTTCCAGGCCTCGCCGCGTTCCAACGAAAATCACTTCCGCCTCCGGTTCTCGACTGGCGAGCTCGCGAGCCACCGCCAGCGCGGGGTAGAGATGCCCACCGGTGCCGCCTGCCGCCACCAGCAACCGCAGGCCGTTCCGGCGCCTCGACAATCGCTACCTCGCATGCTGGGAAATGCCTAGCAGCAATCCGACTGCCGCCAAGGATGTCACCAGGGAAGACCCACCCGCCGATATGAACGGCAGCGGAATCCCGGTGGTGGGAAGCACTCCGAGAGACACTCCCATGTTGATCAGTGCCTGGCCCACGATGAGTGCGGTGAGACCACTGGCCAAGAGGGCTCCAAAAAGATCGGGAGCCCGTCGCGCGATGACCACGCCCCGCCACAGCAACAAAACGAACGCGCCGAGCACCGCCAGCGCCCCGAGCAGACCCAATTCCTCACCGATGACCGAATAGATGAAGTCGGTGTGGGGCTCGGGGAGATAGAAGAGCTTCTGCCGGCTTCGCATGAATCCGGCCCCCAGAATACCTCCTGTACCCACCGCGATGAGGGATTGGATAATCTGAAAGCCCCTTCCCAAGGGATCCGCGAAGGGATCGATAAACGCCATGAGCCGGTCACGGCGATAATCCACGCGAACGATGAGCAAATAGGCGAGGGGTGCTGCCCCGGCAACGAACCCCACCAGATAACGAAAGGGTGCGCCGGCCACGAAAAACAAGCAGAAACTCACGAAGACCAGGCACGAAGCGGTCCCGAAGTCCGGCTCGATGAGCACCAAGAAGGCCAGGAATGCTGTGACCACCAAGGGGAGGAAGAGGCCGGCAAGAAAGTCGTCGATCCGATCGCGCTTCTGATCCAGCAGGTAGGCCACCGTCAAGATGAGCGACAACTTCGCCATCTCCGAGGGTTGGAAAGAAAGCAGCTCGAAACGCAGCCAGCGATGGGCGTTCTTCAACGGCGGAGAGAAGAGCACCGCGATCAGAAGCACCACGCTCAACAGCAGGAAACCGTACACCAGGACAGGCTGCCGAAGCCTGCGGTAGTCCAACCGCATCAACACCGCCATGACCAGGAGGCCGACCGCCGCCCAGAGCGATTGCTTGATGAGGAAGAAATAGGAGCTCCGATGGGCCGCATCCGCCACCACCGCCGAAGCGCTGTAGAGCATCACCAATCCAAAAAAGACCAGTCCGATGGTGACGGCGAAAAGGGTTCGGTCCGCGGACAGCTTCTTGGCCATGGGTTATCGCCTGGTTCTCTTCCTCTCCCCGCGGCCTTTCCTGGCCGCCCGACTCCTCTCCAGCCGTCGCACCTCCTCCTTGAAGAGCCTTCCTCGCTCCGCGTAGTCGGCAAACATGTCGAAGCTGGCGCAGGCCGGCGAGAAGAGCACGGTATCCCCCGGCTCCGAGTGTGCAAAGGCCTGCTCGACGACTTCGCGCAAGCTTTCGCAGGGCAAGACCGGTACCTCTCCAGCTAGAGCCCCCGCGATCTGCTCCCTGCTCTCTCCCAGCGAGAGCACCAGCTTGACTTTCCCCTTCACATCGTCGCGCAGGACTTCGAAATTGGCACCCTTCGAGCGCCCCCCCAAAACCAAGATAACGCCGCCGGCGAAGCTCGCGATGGCTGCTTGAGCGGCCGCCACGTTCGTCGCCTTGGAATCGTCGTAGAAAGAAACACCCGCGATCTCACCGATTCTTTCCAGAGCGTGCGGGATGCCGCGGAAGTCGGACACCGCCTCTCCCATGACCTGCGCTGTCGCTCCCAGAGCATGGCTCGCCGCGGCAGCGGCCATCACGTTCTCCACGTTGTGCTGTCCAGGAACGGCGATGGCTTCCAGCGGAATCCATTCATCGATGAACGAGTCCTCATGCTGGACGATCCAACCGTCTTCTACGCAGACGTGTGGCTTCCCGTCGGCCATACAGTCGAGACTGTAGTAGATCTTTCGCGCTCGACTCCTAGTCGCCATTTCTAACGTCAGGGGATTGCCGCCGTAGACGACGGCCCAATCCTCCTGCTCCTGATTGGCAAAAATGCGCTCCTTGGCCTCTCGGTAGGCCTGGAAAGAGGGATGTCGATCCAGATGATCGGGGGTCACGTTGAGCAGCACCGCTACCTTGGGGCGAAAGCTCTCCGTCGCTTCCAGTTGGAAACTCGACACCTCCACCACGAACAGAGAATCGGATCCGCGCTCTTCCACCAGACCGATGAGCGGTCGGCCGATGTTCCCGCCCAGAACGACCCGACGGCCGGCTCGCCGCAAGATTTCGGCGATGAGAGTCACGGTGGTGGACTTGCCCTTGGTCCCGGTCACCGCCACCACCGGCCCATCGATCTCCCGAAAGGCAAGCTCCAGCTCTCCCCATACCGGAATCCCCCGCTCCCTCGCTTCTCGCAAGGGAGTCACTTCGAGAGGAACGCCCGGGCTCACCACCACCAAATCCACGTCGCTCACCAACCCGGCAGGATGGGACCCGGCAATGACCTCCACTCCTTGATCGGCCAGCTCCGCCACGCGTGACGAGAGCTCCCCCACCGGCTTGGCATCGTTCGCCCGCACCTTGGCTCCGCGACGCAGCAGGAATCCCGCCGCTGCCAAGCCGCTCCGCGCGAGCCCTACCACCAGGACCCGGCGACCCCGGTAGTCTTCGCTGCCCATCCGCGTTCCGCCCTCTCATTTACCTCAGCTTCAGCGTCGTGAGACTGGCGAGCGCGAAGATGATGGCAACGATCCAAAA
>DATDRI010000550.1:0-1771 GCA_035291825.1 Vicinamibacteria bacterium
GCACCAGCCTCGTCCATCAGCTCGATAGGAGGCTCGAACAGGGGTCGCTCGTCATTGGGCGCGGGGAACAGACTGATGAACTCCCCTTGCGCTTCGGGGTCGTCCCCCATCTCGGCCACCGGGGGGTCCGGAGACGGCACCGGCGCGGTCGCGTCCGATGGATTCTCTGGTGCCGAAGGCGGCTGGGGAGGCGTTGCCTGCGTTCCGTCCGCCGGCGCCGGTACCGCACCCACTTCCACCTTGGGTCCGGGGGCTCCTTCCGTGGCTTCGCTGGCTTCGTTCACGTCACCGACCGGCCCGGGCGCGGGAGGCGCCACGGATGAAGGTTCCACGACGCCGTCGTTGCCACTCGCCGTGCCGGCGTAGGCGGCAGGCGAGCTTCGCGAAATCTTGATGAGGATTCGCGTCGGCCGTTCCTGGCTCACCACCGAGCTCGCCTCGAGATCGAGCTCCAGGATGATCCGGGAATAGACTGCGTCGCCCAGCTTCATGGGCCACATCTCGAAGCTGCGGGTGAAGGGGGTCTGGACGTCGTACTTCGTATCGACCGGCGATAGGGCGGGCACATCGATGGTGAGCCGGTAGGAATCCGGACCCTTCCTTCGGGTGGTCTTGAACCCGGAGATATCGCCATCGGCGACGATGTGGACCTCGAAGAGGTCCGCTTCCGACTTGGCAAACATGTTCAGGAGCCTGACGGTTTCGTCGCTGGCATTCGATTCGGCCGCCATCGTCACGGCGAGCGAAACGATTGCGGCGACCAGGCTTCTTCGCATCAACGCGTTCATTCGTCCTCCACGGCTTTCAGGGTTGTCCCGACTTTGCCGGCTCCGGCAGAGGAAGCTCGATCCGACCGGAGTTGTCCTCCGAACCGGATCACCCACAGCACCAGCGCAGCTAGCAGCACCGAGTCCAACACGATCCATACGCCACGGGTCAGGGGAGCATCGGCCAGGTGAAGCGCCCCCAATCCGATCCCAAAGGTCACCAGGTAGAGAAAGATCACCGCCTGCAGCGGGCTGAGTCCGCAGCGAACCAGACGATGGGATAAGTGACAACGGTCGCCGAGGTGAATAGGCCGTCTTTCCGCCAGTCGAATGTAGATGACCGATAGCGTGTCCAACAGGGGCACCGCCAGGACCAGGGCCGGCATGAGAACCGGAAAGAGGGAGGAAGACGCCGAGCTCACGTAGTGCTCGAGAATGGTGAGCGAGGACAAGGTGAATCCCAGGAAGAGCGCTCCCGAGTCGCCCATGAAGAGGGACGCCGGAGGGAAGTTGAAACGAAGGAATCCGACCAGGGTTCCAATGAGAGCGGCCAGGATGAAGCAAATGAAGATCTCGCCGAGCTCGGCGGCGTTGATCAAGAAAACCGCGGAGGAAACGGCCGCCACACCCGCCGCCAAGCCGTCCATGTTGTCGAGGAGGTTGAAGGCGTTCGAGATCCCGACGATCCAGAGGACGCTGATGAGAGCGTTGGCCACTTCGTTGCCCGCGAAGTCCACTCGGATGCCGCAGGCCACCGCCACCACTGCCGCGAGTGTCTGCCCGGCGAACTTCCAACCGGTAGGGAACTTCTCGCCCAGCAAGTCGTCCATCAAGCCGACGAGGAACATGATGGTGCCGCCCACGAGGAGTCCCAGCAGGGGAGATCTCACCGACCAAGCCTCCCGGAGCGCTTCCATCGCTTCGGGACGCAGGGCTCTCATCGCGGGAACCGACGCCAACCACGGTGCGAGAGCAAAACCAACCAAGACCGTCGAGGTGAAGCT
>DATDRI010000551.1:0-5535 GCA_035291825.1 Vicinamibacteria bacterium
TCACATGGCCGTCGGATCGATGGATGGCGTAAACGAGGAACTGAACTCCTCCGTCGTCGCTTGGGTATTCGCGAGCCGCCAGGCCGCCCGGGAACTCCGCGCCCCGGCGGTCCACCGGACCCGTCCCGATCTGGGAGGTGAGGAATATCGCGTCCCCCCAGACCACGGGCGACGAGGTTCCAAGTCCCTCGAGAGGAGTCTTCCAGGCGACGTTCTCCTCGGCGCTCCAGCGTGTGGGTAAACCCTTTTCGGCAGAAACGCCGTTCGCCTGAGGGCCTCTCCAGTGGGGCCAGTTGTCCGCGACGGCTTGAGTGGCGCAAGAAACGACGCTGAACCAGATGATGATGCGGAGTGTCGCCGACAAACCGGGACCTCGAGATCAGAACCGGAAGAGCTTGGTGAACTTCACCGCGAAGGTACGATTGGCCAGGAAAGGCTCCAGGGAGAGATCGTCGCGACCTTCACTATAGACAACGAAGAGGTCGCTTCCCGGCTCGTACTCCCAACGGAAGCGAACGCTGGAGCTCAAGGAATCCGAGCGTGAATTGTACTGAATGAAGCTGCTGATGAACATTCGCGGAGAGAACGTGTAACTCATGCGGACGCTGGCGAGGCGCGTGGTGAAGCTTCCCTCCGGAAGATCGACCCAATTGAATGAGAGGCGTGGCTCGAGAGAGAGCTTCGGAGAGAGTTCCAGGCGGCCGTTGAAGGTCGCCTCCTGGCGATCGCCGCTGAAGAAGCTTCCGGTCCGGAAGCTGATCGTCGAGGGCAGCGGCCGCTGCGCGCCGAAGTTGTATAAGAAGCGCACGTCCTGGAACCGGTACTCGTCCACGGGAAGGATGATGCCGTCCGAAATCTCGAACTCTTCGGGAAGGAACTCGAAGTTGCGGTTGTACTCGATCCAAGCCTGGTCGGAGTTCTCGAACTCGATACGAAACAAGCCTTGGAGGGTCTCGGTCTCGAGGCGACCTGCGGGGTCGGTGATGTGGTCGAACTGACCCTCAAACACTAGACGGCGAATCGCCTCGCTCCATTGCGGGCGAGGGCTGAAACGCGCCAGACCGAAGCTTTGCCGAAAGGCCTCTCGCCCGAGGAAACCCAGCTCCGGCTGGAAATGCTCTCCCACATAGAGGTGTTTGAGGATGAGCCCGTAGCGATCCGCCGAGTAATTGAGCTCGCCCGTATAGCTCGACTCATCGTCCCCGGAGGTTCCTCCCTG
Organism: Vicinamibacteria bacterium; assembly: GCA_035291825.1. Taxonomy (GTDB): domain Bacteria; phylum Acidobacteriota; class Vicinamibacteria; order Marinacidobacterales; family DATDRI01; genus DATDRI01. The sequence goes on from DATDRI010000551.1 coordinate 1,220, forward strand.
ATCCAATGTGGTGCGGCTCATGGCGTAGTAAGCATTGAGTCGCAGGTTTTGATAGAAGGCGAAGTTTCCGTCGAAGCCAAGAACGGAGTTGGAGCTTGCCCCTTCGGTGAGGGAAGTATTCCGGTAGGTGGCGATGACTCCGATGTCGCTCCGCGCCAGGAAGTCACGCCGCAGGCGGAGTACGGAAAAGTTCGTGGCGGGAATCCCCGTTTCCTCCACGCCACGGGTTTGAATGTTCAAGGCGCCGACACGGTATTGTCCGGCGCGGCCGGTCACCCGGCCCCCGACTTGAATCGGGTCGACACCGTCTTCGGTAAGACCGATACGGCGGCTGAAGAACAGGATGGGAGTGAGATCGGTGACCTGAACTCCCGGTCGGAAGGAACCTCCGCCGGCCAACTGTTGCACGCCGCCGAACGCGAAAATCGCCTGCCCCTCCAGGAAAAAGTCGCGTTTCTCGGGGAAGAACAGGCTGAAGCGCGTCAGGTTGACCTCTTGCTGGTCCTCCTCGACCTGAGCGAAGTCGGTGTTGTAGGTGAAATCCCCGATGAGTCCCCGGGTCAGGCCGTATTTGGCGTCGAAACCGACATCCCCGTTCGGTTCGTTCGAGAAAGGCTCATCGGCCGTCTGGTCCGTGGTCAGTGAGGACAGAGCATAAGGCTTCAGCTCGAAGTTTCGGGTCGAGCCCGGGATCTCGACCCCGACGAGCGTGGCCGCATCGGAGAACCGGTACACGCCTCGCAAGCTGTGAGCGGCGGCAATCGGCGAGAGGAAGGACGCCTCGTTTTTCCAGATCACGTTGCGCCGCAGGTTGATGCTCCAAACCTGCGGGCCGGCGTGCTTGAACCTCAGTGATTTGAAGGGAATGGCCATCTCCAGCATCCAACCCTGTTCGAACATAGAGGCCTTGGCATCCCAAACCGTATTCCAGTCGACATTGTTGCTCTGCCCCTCGTCGCCCACCGCCATGTCCCGAAGCGCCCCCAGGGGAGTGCTCATGAAGTAGAAGCCGTTGCGACGGTCGTAGAATGTGTCGATCACCAGCGTGACGTTCTCGTTTCGGGTGATGTTGTTATTGTCCCGCCGCATCTCGTTGACCACCATCCGTTCCGGATGACTGTCCCAGCAGCGGACGGCGACGTAGAAATTGCTGTCGTCGAAGAAGATCCAGGAGTCGGTCTGCTCGGTGGCGGGCTCTCCTTCCTGCGGCTCTTGCTGGATGAAGCCGGCCAGCGGTTTCACCCGGGAGTAGACCGGATCGTCCAGCTTGCCGTCCAAAATGATGGGCTCGGCCAGGCGGGTGGCCCGCACCGTGATGCGTCCCTCGTCGTCCCGCACCATCACCTCGGGAGCGAGAGGCGGGGGCGGAGAGAAGGCTGGCAGAGAAGTATGCAGGGCGGACATCTGCGCAGGCGAGGGAGCAGTTGCCACCAACTCATGAGGCAGAGAGGGTGGCCTGGGGGCCATTGTCCCGTCGCCACCCGGGGGAGGAGTCTGGAGAGTTGGCGATGTGGTCGTGGAGGCTGGTCTCGGTGACGGCGGAGGATCATTTGCCACGGATTGGGGAGGCAAGGCGATTGGCTTCGGCGACCCGTTGATTCGCGCCGTCGCTTCCAGATCGACGTAGCTCAGTGGAACCGACTGGAGCTTTCCATTGAGAGTCCTCATCACCACGAGATTGCCCTTCAACTCGTAGCTCTGGACCGACAGACGCGTGCCATCCGCAAAGGTCACGACCTCGGCGGAGGCGTCCCACGGGAGAAAAAGCGCGACGACTCCCGCGACCCGCATCAAGTGCAGCATGCTCTTTCTGGTGGTCGACGAGCGAAGTTCTTTCACTCGCCAGCCGTTACAATCCATGACAATCACTCTGGTTTGACGCTCGAAAAAATCCCAACCCATCTTCCTTCAGGAGGTGTGTCGCCGTCCACTGGATGGCGCGCCTGACGAGGAGGCCGAACTAGAAACGGAAGAGCTTGGTGAACTTCACGACGAAGGTACGGTTGGCGAGGAAAGGTTCTATGGAGAGATCATCGCGGCCTTCACTATAGACAACGAAGAGGTCGCTTCCCGGCTGGTACTCCCAACGGAAGCGAGCGCTGGAGCTCAAGGAGTCGGAGCGAGAATTGTACTGAATGACGCTGCTGACGTACATCCTCGGGGTGAACGTGTAGGTCACACGAGCGCTGCCGAGGCGGGTGTCGAAGCTTCCCTCCGGCAAGTCCACCCAATTGAGAGACAGGCGTGGCTCGACGGAGAACTTCGGAGAGATCTCGACACGGGCGTCGAAGTCCAGAGTATCTCGATCGCCGCTGTAGAAGCTCCCCGTCCGATAGTTGATCGACGAAGGCAGCGGTTGCTGCTGGCCGAAGGTGTATCCGAAGCGCACGTCCCGAAAGCGGTACTCGCCCACCGGAAGAATCACGCCATCGGAAATTTCGAACTCTTCGGGGAGGAACTCGAAGTTGTCGGTGTACTCGACCCGCGCCTGGTCGGCGTTCTCGAACTCGATGCGAAACTGCGCTCCGGCCGTTCGGGTCTCCAGGCGACCCCCCGGGTCGGTGATGTAATCAAAATCTCCCTGCCACACGAAGCGGCGAATCGCCTCGATGGAGCGCGGGCGGGGACTGAAGCGTCCCTGGACGAAATTTCGCCGAAAGGCTTCTCGTGTGAGAAAGCCGAGCTCCGGCTGGAAATGCTCGCCCACGTAGAGGTGCTCGAGAACGAGTCCGTAGCGGTCTCCCGCGAAGTCGAGCTTCCCCGTATAGCTCGAGTGGTCATCCCCGGTCGTTCCTCCCTGATCCAAAGGGGTTCGGCTCATGGCGTAGTAACCATTGAGCTGCAGGCTCTGAAAAAAGGTAAAGTTCCCATCGAATCCGAAGACCGAGTTGGAACCCGCCCCTTCGGTGAGAGAAGTATTCCGGTAGGTGGCGATCACGCCAATGTCGCTCCGCCGCAGGACATCCCGCCTCACACGCAAAACGGAGAAGTTGGTAGCGGGGATCAAGGGGTTGTCTTCGACACCTCGCGTTTGGATGTTCAAGGCGCCGATACGGTAGGGGCCGGAGCGGCCCGTCACGCGACCCCCGACTCGGATGGGATCCTCGCCTTCCTCGGTCAGGCCGATTTGGCGGCTGAAGAACAGGATGGGAGTGAGGCCGCCCCCGAATCCCCGGGTCGACCCTCCTCCGAACGCAAAAATCGACTGGCCCTCGAGGAAGAAATCTCGTTTCTCGGGGAATAACAGGTTGAAGCGCGTCAAGTTGATCTGTTGCTGATCTTCCTCGACCTGGGCGAAGTCGGTGTTGTAGGTGAAGTCCCCGATGAGTCCGCTGGTCAAGCCGTACTTGGTGTCGAAGCCGAAGTCGGCGTCCGGGTCATTGGTAAAGGGCTCATCGGCCTTCTGATTCGTCGTCAGAGAGGAAAGGGCATAGGGCTTGAGCTCCAGGTTCCGGTTCGAGCCGGGGACTTCGACCCCGACCAGCGTGGCGGCCTCGGAGAACTGGAACGGGCCTTGCCCTGAATAGGCGGCGGCGATCGGCGCGAGGAAGGCCCTCTCGTTTTTCCAGCCCACCGTTCGCCGCAGATTGAAACTCCAGACCTGAGGGCCAGAATGCTTGAACCGCATGGACTTGAAGGGAATGGCCATCTCGACCGACCAACCCCGATCATCCATGGAGGCCTTGGCGTCCCAAACCGTATTCCAGTCAACGTTGTTGTTCTGTCCTTCGTCACCGACCAACATGTCCCGCAGGGCACTGATGGCCGATACGGTGAAGTAGAAGCCGTTGCGCCGGTCGTAAAACGTGTCGACTGTCAGCGTCATGTTCTCGTTTCGGGTGATGTTGTTATGGTCTCGCCGCATCTCGTTGGCTATCATCCGCTCCGGATGGCTGTCCCAGCAACGGGCGGCGACGTAGAAGTTGCGATCGTCGAAGAAGATCCAGGCTTCGGTCTCTTCGCTGACGGGCTCGCCTTCGTCCGGATCCTGCTGGACGAACCTGGTGACGGACTTCACTCTCGAGTAAACGGGATCATCCAGCTTGCCGTCGAGAACGATGGGCTCGGCCAGGCGCGTCGCTCGCACCGTGATGCCGTCGGAGTCCCGTGCCATTACCTCGGGCGCGGGAGGGGCGGGAGGGGAGAAAAACGGCAGCATATTGGATGAAGCCAGAGCAGGCGGCGGGGCCGGCGAGGATTGCGGGGGCGATGCGGACGGCTCGAGCGCCATCACCTCGCGAGCTCGGGGCTCGGGTGGCGTCGGCACCCCAGTTCGGGGAGTCGACGCCGGCGGCTCGAGAGCCATCACCCCGGGG
>DATDRI010000552.1:0-5869 GCA_035291825.1 Vicinamibacteria bacterium
GGCGACTCCCGCTCTCTATGGCAAGGCCCTGGTCGCAAGCTCCACCGGCTCGGGGCTGGTCACCCTGAAGGGGGTGGATCCCTTCCTGGAAGCGGACGTCACCGAGTTCGCGGGAAAGATGGTGGCGGGTCGCCTAGAGGGACTGGCGAAGTCTTCCGAGGGGGGCGAAGGGAGCGAGTCCTCTCCTCTCCCCGGCATCGTGGTCGGCGAGGAGTTGGCGCTCACTCTCGCGTGTCTGGTCGGCGACTCGCTGAACGTCACCTCCCCGGAGGGACACCTCACTCCCTTCGGTGTGCTTCCGCGGAGTCGCCGGTTTCGGGTAGTGGGCATTTACCGCGTGGGACTCTACGACTTCGACAACTCATGGGCCCTGGTCGAGCTCAGGGACGCACAACGCCTTCTCGGTTTCGAGGACGAGGCGATCTACGTGGAAACACGGGTCGAGGACATCTATGCCGTCAAGACTCTTGGCGTCGAGGTACTTCGCGCCCTGGGGAAGGGCTACGGCACAGTAGACTGGATGGAGATGAACAGCAGTCTTTTTTCCGCCCTGTGGTTGGAGAAGATGGTCACCACCATCTTTATCAGCTTCATCGTTTTCGTGGCGGCGCTCAATATCGTGGCCAGCCAGATCATGATCGTCATGGAAAAGACCAGGGACATCGCCATCTTGCGTTCGATGGGGGCCAGTGCGCGTAGCATCATGACCATCTTCATGCTGCAAGGTCTGATCATCGGCGTGGTAGGAACCCTGGTGGGATCCCTCCTGGGAGTGAGCATCTGCTGGGTTCTGGACCGCTATCAGGTGATCCACATTCCGGAGGACGTCTATCAGGTGGCGTTCGTGCCGTTCAAGCTGCTACCGATGGACTTCTTGCTGGTGGTGCTAGCGGCGCCGCTAGTTTGCTTCCTGGCCACCATCTATCCGGCTGGTAGGGCCTCTCGGCTCAACTTGACGGAAGCGCTCCGATATGAGTGAGGTCCTGCTCGAGGCCTGGGACTTGCAGCGGGGTTTTCGCTCCGGTGAAGGATATCTCCCGGTAGTGAAGGGGGCGAACCTAATGGTCGCCCGGGGCGAGATGGTGGCGGTGGTGGGCGCTTCCGGCGTGGGTAAGAGCACGCTGCTCCACTTGCTGGGAACACTGGACGAGCCGGAAAAGGGTACGGTGCGGATAGAGGGGGAGGATGTCTTCCAGCTCAGCGAGCCGGCTCGCACCGAGCTGCGCAATCGAACCATCGGATTCGTCTTTCAGTTCCATCACCTGCTACCCGAGTTCTCTGCTTTGGAGAACGTGATGATGCCCCTCCTCATCGCCCGCACCCCTGCCGACCGCGCCCGGCGGAGAGCCGCCGAGCTCCTTGATGCGCTCGGGTTGACTGAAAGAGCGGAGCACCGCCCCGGGCAGCTCTCCGGCGGCGAGCAGCAGCGGGTCGCGGTGGCGCGGGCTCTGGCCATGGCGCCTCGTCTGGTGTTGGCGGACGAGCCGACCGGGAACCTGGACGCCAAGAATAGCGCCGAGCTGGTGGCCTTGCTGGTCGGTCTTCACCGGGAACGAGGACTGACCTCGGTTCTAGTGACCCACAGTGAGGAGATTGCCTCGGTTTGTGACCGGATCCTGTACATGGTAGACGGGCGGCTGCTGGACCGGCCGAGCTGAAACGAGGTTGCTTTGACCTGGCCGGAGACTGCGTGCTATTCTCCGTACGTTTTTCGAGTGCGCCAAGCCTCATGTGGAGGAACCACCACACATGGAGGATCTTACGGGCTGTGGTATAATACGCGTACCATGATCGGGTGGAGAACATGTTCGAGCGGTACACCGAGCGAGCTAAGCGGGTAATCTTCTTTGCCCGATACGAAGCAGCGCAACTGGGCAGCAACTCGATCGAGACGGAGCACCTCTTGCTCGGCCTCATTCGAGAAGGCAAGGGCCTGACCAGCAGGCTTTTCGCCAAGTCTCACCTCTCCATGGAAGGCATCCGTAAGGAAATCGAGGGCCGCATTGTCATTCGGGACCAGGTCTCGACCTCGGTGGAGATTCCTCTTTCCGGGGAGTCGAAGAGGGTCTTGACGCACGCCGCCGAGGAAGCCGAGCGGTTGGTTCATAATTACATCGGGACCGAGCACATCCTATTAGGTATCTTGCGCGAAGAAAAGTCAGTGGCCGCGACCATTCTTGCCGAGCGAGGCATGCATATCAACGCGGTGCGCGAGGACATCGTTCAAGAGCTGAATCAGAAGGCTACCATGTCGAAAGCCAAGGAAACGCCGCTTCTCACGGAGTTCAGCCGGGATCTCACAGAGGCCGCCACCCGTGGCCACCTCGATCCACTCATCGGACGCGAGGACGAGCTGGAGCGGGCCATCCAGGTACTGTGCCGGCGTACCAAGAACAACCCGGTTCTCATCGGGGAGCCAGGGGTGGGGAAGACCGCCATCGTGGAAGGGCTGGGCACCAAGATCATTCATGGGGACGTGCCCCTGTTCCTGGCCGACAAGCGGATTCTCGCCCTGGATATCTCACTCATCGTGGCCGGGACCAAGTACCGCGGGCAGTTCGAGGAGCGACTGAAGACCATCATGAAGGAGCTCACCGAGAATCCCAACGTGATCATCTTCATCGACGAGCTTCATACGCTGGTGGGAGCGGGCTCGGCGGAGGGGTCGCTCGACGCCGCGAACATTTTGAAGCCCGCCCTCTCGCGCGGTGAGATCCAGTGCATCGGCGCCACCACCCCGGCCGAGTTCCGGAAATACATCGAGCGGGATCGCAGTCTGGAGCGTCGCTTCCAGGGTGTGAAGGTCGCTAGCCCCAGCGAAGCGGAGACCATTGAGATACTGAGAGGCGTGAAGGACCGCTACGAGCGGTTCCACCACGTTTCCTACAGCGTGGAAGCGCTGGAGTCCGCCGTCTATCAATCTCACCGCTATATCACCGATCGTTTCCTTCCCGACAAGGCGATAGACCTTTTGGACGAGGCGGGTTCGCGAGTCAAGCTAAGGGAGTCCTCTTTCTCCACCGAGTTCGCGGATCTCAAAAAACAGATCCGAGTCATCGCGGATCGCATGGACGATGCCATCGCCAATAAGGACTTCGAGCGAGCCGCCATGTACCGCGACGAGGAGATCTCGCAGCGAGAGAACCTGCAGTTCATTCGAAAGAGGTGGGAGCTGAAGAACTTCGATCGCCCACACGTCGTTCGCAGGGACATCGATGAAGTCGTCTCGAAGTGGACCGGGATCCCTCTGGCGTCCATCAAGGAAGAAGAGAGCGAGAAGCTCCTGCGGATGGAAGGAGAGCTGCACAAGAGAATCGTCAGCCAAGACAAAGCGATCTCGGCGCTATCGCGAGCCATCCGGCGTTCGCGGGCGGGACTCAAGAACCCCCTGCGTCCCGTTGGGTCGTTCATTTTCTTGGGGCCGACCGGGGTGGGAAAGACCGAGGTGGCGCGCTGCCTGGCGAACTTCCTCTTTGGATCTGACAAGGCGCTCATTCGCTTCGATATGAGCGAGTACATGGAGAAGCATTCGGTTTCCAAGCTCATTGGCTCGCCGCCGGGATACGTGGGTCACGAAGAAGGCGGACAGCTGACGGAGAAGGTCAAGCGCAGTCCCTATTCGGTGATTCTCCTTGACGAAATCGAAAAGGCTCACCCCGACGTGTTCAACATCCTTCTTCAGGTTTTTGAGGATGGACAGCTGACCGACGGGCTGGGCAACACCATCGATTTCAAGAACGCCATCCTCATCATGACTTCCAACATCGGAGCCCGATACATCGAGAAGAAGGGCCGGGTTGGGTTTCAGTCTGATGACGAGCAGAGAACCACCACGCGGATCAATGAGATGGTTTTGGGTGAGGTGAAAAAGACGTTCAACCCGGAATTCATCAACCGGGTCGACGAGATCATCATCTTCGACGCACTCAGTGACGACGACCTGAGAAAGATTGTGGGCCTATTGGTTGAACAGATGAACCTGAACTTGCGAGACAAGAAGCTCCAGATCACGGTTATGCCGGAAGCAGTAGAGTGGATCATCACTAGTACCTGCGCCGATCGTTCCTATGGGGCCCGGCCGCTTCGGCGCGCATTGCAAAAACACGTAGAAGACCCGCTTTCGGAGGCATTCATTCGTGGCACTCTTACGCCTGGTCGACTTGTGGAGATCTATCCGGACGGCGACAAGCTGGCGCTCCGCCAAGGGGACGCCGTGGAGGAAGGGCAGCCCCTTTCGGTCTGACCGCCTCTTTCTTTCTGACCGCTTGACGCCGGGTTTTCCTCTGCTGGCCGCACTGCTGGCCGGCTTTCTCGTCCCTGCGGTGCTCTCTGCCCAGAGTGAAATCATCGAAGGGATCGAGATCGTGGGGAACCAGTCGGTCGATGCCGGCACCTACCTTTTCCACGTAACCTCCAAGACCGGGGAGCCCTACAACAAGGAAAAGGCGCTCGCCGATTTTCAGCGCCTGTGGACCACCGGCTTTCTCGACGACTTGACGCTCGAGACGAGGGACGGCCAGCAGGGCAAAATCCTGCGTTTCTTGGTCGACGAGCGGGAGCGAGTCCGCGGCGTCGAGTACCTGGGCTCGAAGGCACTCAGCCAATCCGACATCGAGACGAAACTGCAAGAAGAGGACGCGGAGATCAGGCTGGACTCTTTCTACGACCCGGCGAGGATGGTGCGGGTCGAGAAGATCCTCCGCGAAATGCTGACGGAGAAAGGACTCCCCAACGGCGAAGTCTCCGGCACGGTCACCTCGGTCGAAAACGGCGTACGGTTAGCCTTCGACATTCGAGACGAGCAGAAAATCACCATCAAGCAAATCAATTTTTCGGGCGCCCAGAACTTCTCTCAGTGGCAGCTGCGCTGGGGTATGAAGGAAACGAAGGAGAGCCATCTCTTCGCCTTCCTGCAGGGTGGAAGTCTCTATACCGATGAGACGTTCGCCGCGGACGTGGAAAAACTCCGCGAGCTCTACCTCAACGACGGCTTCGTGGACGTCGGCTTCGGTGAGCCGGCGATGACCTACCAGGATGGCTCCTCGCGGTTTCTCTTCTGGAAAAAGGACAAGCGCTTCCTGACGCTAACCATCCCGGTCTCCGAGGGTCAACAGTATCGGGTGGGGGAGGTGAGCGTGGACGGTGCCAACGTCTTCCCTGCGATCTTCGTGAAGGCCTTCTTCAACTTACAGCCTGGAGAGGTCTACAACGAGTCCAAGATCGTCAATGGCCTGGAGAAGCTACGCGAGCTCTATGGTGCGCGCGGTTACATTCAGTTCACCGGGTTCCCGGTAAAACGCCCACAGCCCGCCTCGGATCTAGTGGACATCACCATCAACCTCCAGGAAGACAAGCAGTACTTCGTGAACCGCATCGAGTTCGAGGGTAATACCACCACCCGAGACAAGGTGATCCGGCGGGAGGTCTGGCTGAACGAACAGGACGTCATGAACATGGAGATGCTGAAGCTCTCCATCCGTCGCATCAATCAGCTCGGATATTTCCGGCCTATCGAACAACCCGAGATCGCTCCGGTGCCCGGGGAAGACAACAAGCTGAACGTCGTGCTCCCGGTTCAGGAGCAGAATCGGAACCAGTTCACCTTTGGGGGAGGCGTTTCCGGGCTGGAAGGGGCGTTCATCAATCTGTCCTTTTCCACCACCAACTTCCTGGGTCGGGGAGAGACCGCGTCTTTCATGGTCCAAACCGGAAGCCGCACCCAGAACTTCCAGATCGCCCTCCAGGAGCCGTGGTTCATGGACAAGCCGATCACGCTCGGCTTCGATGTTTTCAAACGCCACTTGCGGGTGCCTCAGTTCACACGGAAAGACACCGGTGCCAACGTGATCTGGGGGATTCCGGTGAAGCG
>DATDRI010000553.1:0-3430 GCA_035291825.1 Vicinamibacteria bacterium
CTCGGTGGGGATAGCGCGGGGTCGACGCCTTTGCTGATGGTCTCGCTCGTGAGGGCGACCTATTCTCCCGCGAGCCTGAACGGAATTCCCGTTCCCGCGGTCCTCTTCATGGGAGGAGACGAGCAGTCCGGGCAATAACCTTCCTTACCACCCTTACCACAGCCTTCCTTAACCACAGGATGTAAGAAAGGGGGATGTGGAGATTTGGAGATAGGGAGATGAATGAAGACCGATTATCTCCCTATCCCCCCGGGCTCTCCTATCCCCCTAGCATTTGAATTTTTTCTGGCGTCTTGGCGTCTTAGCGCCTTTGCGTTTATTCCCATTCGTTAGTGCCGGCACAAAAACAGATTTACATCCTTCCCAGTGAAGCGACGGTATAGTTCCAGGCCGGCAGGGTGCGATGCCTGCGGACGTTGAGTCGGGAGAGCTGCTGGGCATCGGGCTTCTGTCCGGTGGCGTAGTGTCGCTTGAGTATTGTCGCCCTGACGGAGAGACCCTGCTTGGTTTTTGTGGTGCGGATGTACTTGAGCATGGTCTCGTAGCTGGTGAGTGGCTGTCCGGCCCAGTTCTTCGAGATCTCGCTGAAGAGCCGGTGCTCGATGGGGTTCCATTTGGAGGCGCCAGAGGGATAGTGGGCGACGGTGACCTGAAGGCCGAGGGCATCGCAGAGCTTTTCTTGGAGGGCGCACTTCCATGCGGCGACGCGGTTTCCGTTGCTACCGCCGCAGTCGGCGAGGATGAGGATGCGGTCGGCATGGGGGTAGCGGTTGGCGCCCTCGCGCTGCCACCACAAAGCGAGGGCGTCGCCCGCGAACTCGGATGTGTCGTGGGAGGTTCCGACGAAGACGTAACCGCGGTTGGCGGCGATGTCGTAGACACCGTAGGAGACGGCCACGCCGAGGGCGTCGCTGCGGAAGTCGTGATCGTTTACGGGGGTGGCAGCCTTGGCCCACTTGGCCCCCGGGTTCTTGAACCGTCCGATCATCTCCCGCTTCTTGCTGTCGACGCTGATGACCGGCAGCCGCTTGTGCTCGAATCGACTGCGGGCACGGCGGATGCACTTGAACTGCCGATCACGCTCTGGGGAACGGGTGGAGGAGATCGTCTTCCTATTGACGTGAAGGTGAAAGTCGACCTTCTTGAGGAGCCGCCGGACGGTGCCGGCGCTGACCCAGATGCCCACCCGGCGCAGTTGACGGCTGACCTTCTCGCCGGTCCTGCGAGTCCACTTGATGCCACTGATAGGGTCCCCTGCGACATCGTCCTTCATCAGCTTCTCGATCTCGGCAATCACTTCGGGCGTTTTTTTTCCACGGCCTTGCGTCCACCGCCGGGGCGCCGGATACCCTCGGAGTGCAGCTTGCCTGCGAGCAGCTCTTGCCTTCCCTTGGCGATGGTATGAACGTCCACACCCATCATCTCCGCTATGCGTCGGTCGCCACCCCATCCGAGCAACATCGACTCGAGCCCGGCGAAGAGACGGCGTTGGCGCTCGTCAAGCAGGCTGGAGAGCAGTATGAGAGCCGCCTTGCCCTGGTCGAGCATGCTGTCTCGCCGCGCTTGCTGTTCCGACGGCGGGCCAGCCTCACGCACCAGGATCTGAGCCCTCCGCCGGGCCGGTTCCCGAGAGCAGTAAAGATACGCCCCAGCCATCTTCTGGCGTGCCAGGCGTCGCTCTCGCACCAACCGCAGAAGAGGCTCCTCCACGTCCACCTGAACCATCTGCGCAAGTTCAGAGGCAAAAAGTCCCTGCTCTGCGTCATTGACGAATCGCTCGCTTGTCTCAACCAGCGAGCCGAACCGCGAGAAGTGGACGTCACGGTAGGTCCAGAGCCCGCGCTTGTCGAAGTGCGCCACGTCGTCGAGTGCGTAATACCGGCCGCGGTGGGAGTAGCTCGTGTGATACGGAATCTCCCGAAGCTTCCGGAATACCGTCATATCGACCGACGTTCCGAGTGCCGCCTTGAGCTGCTCGATTGTGGCGATCCGTTCCCGGCGCAGCAGGGTCACGAGGCTGTCTACATGGAACTGAACAGGTCGCATTCTGTTAGACCTCCAGCTATAATCCAGAAGTCTAACATAACTACACCCGACACCGCACGGCCAGAGCGCACCTCCGTTCCCGCTTCTGAGCCCGTATTTACTGGACATCCATGACAGCTGCCAACGAGTGAGGTTGGTTCGGTCTCTGGTGTTATGTTAGATGTCCCATTCTGTGGTGCACTTCTATTGTTGCGTCAGCCCTAAGGATGCCCGCGACCGCGGCATAGGTGGGGAGGTCGATGGGCTCGAGTGCAACGGCTGCGCCGCGTGCAAATTCGTGTGCCCGGAGGCGGCCATTTCCTTCGTTCGCCGGGACGCGACTGCTACGTGAGCCCCTCGCTCCCGACCGATGTGATCCTCGCCGGGGGTCTTCATGGCTCGATGACCCGGAAGCTCATGAGCGTTCTCGACGACCCCGAGATCATCTCTCTCGGAGGCGGGCTCCCCGCGTGGGATCTCTTTCCCATCGACGCGATCCGTCAGGTAGTCGACGATCTCCTGCGCACCGACGGACCGGCCACACTCCAGTAACTGTATCGCCACTTGAGCGGAAAGGAACTTGTGCGGCTGCCTGTCTATGCGATCTGCCAGGACATCGCATCCCGGGTAGGGATCGAGCAAGGTTACTTTCGGCAGCGCGACTACCGGGATGACTTGGTCGAGCTCATCGCCAAGACGCATGAGTCCCGGTACCAATTCGCCAAGGAAACCGGGCTTAACCAAGCATTCCTCTCTCGAGTGCTCAGCAAGAGAGCACACCTCTCGGTCGAAAAACTGGAGAAGGCAGCAGAGGCGCTCGGCTACCGCGTGGCGCTCGTTCGATCTGCGCAGGCAAGACGCCGCCGAGCCAGGAGCCCAAAGGAGATGGCCGCCGCCGGATAGAACGTCGCTACTGCAGCGTGGGAATAGTAAGCAGGGGGTCAGAACGCGAACATGCGCGTGAACTTCACGATGAGACCGCGTCCGGTGGGAACGGGATTTTCCGGTGTGGCGTAGCGCTGTTCGTTGTAGACGATGAAGAGGTCGCTCAACGGCCGGTAAGTGAAGTTGAACCGGATGTTGGCGTTGAAGAGCCCGCGGGCGGCGTCGTACTGGATGAGCGAGTCGAGAAAGGCGTTCGTGGCGAAGGAGTAGTTGGTCCGCGCCGTCCACAGGGTGGTGACGAACTCACTCACCGGTACGTCGAGCTTCGCCGCCGTCCGCTGCACCTTGAGACTCACGCGAAACTTGTACGACGGCTTGTAGGCGACGGTGCCATCGAGCGTGCGCTGGGTTCCGCTCCAGAGCCCGCCGAGAGTGATCCCGCCGCCCACCGATAGGGCACGGCTGGAATCGCTGGTGAAGTCCCACACGTAGGTCGTCCAGGAATAGCCGCCCGGTGGAA
>DATDRI010000554.1:0-2575 GCA_035291825.1 Vicinamibacteria bacterium
ATCATCCCGACCTTCCGAGGGCTGATCGTCTACATCGGGTTTACCTTGTATTTGTTCACCGCACTTTCGGTGGTGGCGCTGTTCAAGTTCAGGCGCCGTCCTGGTTGGAAGCGGTTCGCCTGGCTGGACCGAACCTATCCATCCGTCCCCATTCTCTACGTCCTAATGAGCGCTTGGATCCTCGTGTTCTCCATCAAGGGTGCCCCCCTGCCGTCCGGTTTCGCTCTCCTTACCGTCCTCGGGGGAGCCCTGGTCTATCGCCTCTACATCTCGCGGCAGGGCTCTCGCGGCAACGAGTGATGGAACAACCTGGATAAGTGCTACAGCTACGGTTCACAGGAACGATAGACGAAAATCTCTGGCAGGCTCCAGCCAGGAAGCGCGTAGTCATAGCTCTGACCGCCGACCCGGAATCGCAACTGATCCAAGTGCTGCGGTGGGAAGCGAAGGACGAAGCCCGCTTCCCGAGGTTTTTCCAGGAGAGTTCTCAGTAGCTCCAGCTTGGTGGCGAGATCCTCGCGGTAAGGAAGGGGCTGCCAGGGACCGTCGCCACTCCGGGCTCTGACGATCAGATGGCGGGGAAATCGCTCGTAGGGAAACCCCAAGGTCAAACGCACCGCGGCAACCCGCTGGGCTCGGCCGAGATTCAACGTCAGTGTATCCCCGGGTATCTGTCGGTTCGTTTCCCATTTGGTCTCGGGATCCCGATCGATGGCCCATTCCACCCGCGCCGTGCCCGATCCCCGAAGCGTCCAGCCTTGCGGGGCTATCTCTTCTCCGGGTGAGCAGGGCTCCTCGATGGCCGGCGGGACCGAAGTCGATGCCTCCAGCGTATAGACGCGCTCCCCGCCGAAGCCGAATCGCTGGTAGTCGGGGCCCTCGAGGGGAGGAAAGACCGCCCTCAGTCTAACCTGGTCTCCCATAGCCTTGAAGGTGGCCAGTCTCCTACCCCGCTCCGCCTCCGGCCATAACTGCGGATGCACCACGATGGTCTTGACCCCCAACCATCGTAGAAGTCCGAGCGAGTCACGATCCGGGAAATCGCGCAGCTGCCAGGCCAAGTATTCCATCGCCGGCGGGTAGAAGGAGGTTCGTCCGAAGACGATGGGCCTCCAATGGTAGGTCGAGTAGAACATGTAGGCAGCGTAGAAACGATGTTTCCGCAGAGCGTACACGGGCAGCTCGACGACTGGCTCGGTCGCCTGCCCTTCACCCAGCCAATGGTAGACCTCGGGCACGTTTCGTCCGGTTGGCACGCCGACGCCGAAGATCCCTCCCGAGAAGTGCTCGAGCGGCAGGAATATCATCAACGAGATGAACAACCAGGAAGCGGTTCTTGGGCGGGCTCGACTGAGCAGTGCGGCGGCACCATAGGCACCCATCACCGCCACCGCGAAGTTGACAAGAATGGCGATGCGCGCCGGCGAACGGAGGCCGCGGAAGAGCGGCAGGTATTCGTAGAGGACTGCATAGGCTCCCGGCCCCATTTCGCGCCCGGCCACGTGGACGACGGGACCGAGGGAGACGATGATTCCAACCAGACCGGTCAGCATGGAAAGCCAGAAAAACGACCGGCTCACCGGGGTCTCCGGCGCACGACGGGCGGTTCCGGCACCGAGTCCGATCACCATCAAGGCGAGAGAGCCGAGTCCAAGAAAATGCTGGGTCACACCTTGCTTGATGCTGAAATCAATCCACCGAGACCAGGGCGTCCCGTCTGCGGGCCTGACATAGTCGAGCAGGTCAATCCCCTCCGCCAAGGCTCTCTGGTAGCCGAACGAGGCAAACAGCTGGAGATAAGGTACGGCGAATACGCCCAGCACGATTCCGGCGACAAGTAACGCCAGGCATGTCTGCATCAAGAAACGCGTCGAGCCCGTTCTCCTCGTCCACAAGAAGATTCCGGGAATCCACAGCAACAACATCATGGAGAAGTAGACCAGGTAGTAGGTGCAGGACAGGCCCTGCAGAAGAAAGAAGAGCCCGAAGAGAGCGGAGTCCCGCAATCGTCCCGATTGAAACGCCCGATAGAGGTAAAGGACCGCCAATGGCCACCACTGAATGCTCAACACCTGAAGTCTTGGAACTTCCTGCAGCGTGTAGCTGTGGAATGCGTACAGCAGTCCGCCGATGAGCGCCGCGTCCCGGTGACCGATCATCTCGCGGAGTAAGAGAAACATCGCCCACCCCGAGAGAGCCAGCGCCAGGAGGACGGCAACGTTCTGTGCCAACAATGCGTTCCCGCTCAACAGATAGATGGGGCTCACCATCACCGCCTCGACCGTCAAATGCTCGGAGAAGGCCAGGGAGGTCGGGTAGGGATAGAAGGTGTTGGATTCAAAGAGCTGTAGGGGATTGCTGGTCAGTTGGTGCGCGACCCAGGCCAGGATCCAGGAAATGTGCAGAGGGTCGCCCTCGTTGGCGGCCTGGCTGGCTGGACTGAGAGAAAGCGGCGCGGTGAGAATGACGGCCACGGCGAAGTAGAAACAAAGCGCCAGCAGGGTCTCTCGTGCGTCCGGAGCAGTGAAGCGCAAACGGAGGCTCAAATGCCGCTCCAGAACGAGCCGCGGCTAGC
>DATDRI010000555.1:0-1885 GCA_035291825.1 Vicinamibacteria bacterium
GAGGCACTGCGCCTGGAGAGAGCCCTTCATGCCCTCCAGCCCGGAAGAAACCACATCGTGGTGGACACGTCCCAGAATCAACTCTACGTAAAGAAGGGCGACCAGATCCTCTACCAGGCGGTCTGCTCGACTGGCAGCGGCTTGCTCCTGCGGGACCCCGATCAGGAGCGGCAATGGATCTTCGACACCCCCCGCGGCTTCTTCCGGGTCTTCAGAAGAGCAGTGAACCCCATATGGACCAAACCCGACTGGGCCTTTGTCGAGGAGGGAAAACCGGTGCCGGGCAGTCTCGCGGAACGGCGCGACGAAGACACCCTGGGTGACTATGCCCTTTATTTCGGCGATGGCTACATGATCCACGGAACGCTTTATCAACGCTATCTTGGGCGCAGCATCACCCATGGGTGCATCCGTCTGGGGGACGAGGAGCTCGAGCGCGTCTTCCAATTGTCTCCGGTTGGAACGCCCATCTACATCTTCTGATGACTCGAGCAAGGGCGGAGCTTGGCTCGTTTCTGATCGCCGCGAGTTTGACGCTGCAGGAGGGTGACCCGAATCAGCTCGCCCAGCAGGTTCGATTCGCGTCGCAGGAGCTAGAACTCGCCAAAGCAGAGGTTTTCTATTACGTTCTCGACGCTGGTGGTCGAACGCTGACACTCAAGCTGCGGGGCGTCGAGCTGCGAAGATTCCCTTTGCTGTCCGTGGACCTGGGTGAGCCCTTGGGGGGGCCGGGGGATCCAGACTGGCTGGCGCGGGTCTATGAGTTCCAGAAAGACTCGTCGACTGAGCGCCAAGAGATGACACCGGGCCAAGCGCCGGGCGAGGATGCCTCGCCAGCCGATGCCGACACGGCCGACACGGCCGACACGGCCACACCCTCCTCCTTTACCCTGCGGTGCGAGCCAGGCCTCACCATCCGGATCCGCGCCGAATCCGAGCGGACCTTCTCAGCATCGATCTCGGATCGATGGGCACTCGATGAGCCGATGGGCGGCGTCCGCTTGCGCCTTCGCTTGGCGGATGAGAACGTCCGCTCACTCTACCGTTCGCTTCCCGACAAGGCTAAGATCCTGTTCACACCAGTCTGGTAGCCGCGTCCACCGGGCTCAGTTGGATCTTGGGCAACTCGCTGGATGGAGCCCGACCGGGAGTCTCTTCAAAATGTGGGATGAGAAAGGGCCGGACCAGAAGATCCTCGCTGTACCCGTTTCCGATCCCAACTGGAACCATATCGAGGAACTCTCCGACGTGCCGCCGCATTTCCTAAAGGAGATCGAGCATTTCTTCACCAGCTACAAGGAGCTGGAAGCGAAGAAAACCGGTGTGGAAGGCTGGGAAAACCGAGAGGCGGCGCTTCAGACGATCCGGGAGTCCGAGCTGAGATATACCAGCGGTCTTCAGACCGCTAGGGCTCGTGCCCCATGGAACGGGTGGCTCTGGCGGGGCGACCCGCTAGCTGCTGGCCTGCCGAACGCGCCAGAACCGAACCGGACTCATTACCTTCACCGGCATGCGCTGGGGAGCGATCCGGACAGGCTGGAGCGGCTTGAGGGCCTTGACGAGCCGGGGTATGGCCGGTTCGTGTTTTCTATGAATCTGGATCTGAGTCATGCTGCATGGCAGAGCAAGAGAGGTGCCACCGGGAAACAAGGGTCCAAAGAGGTTATAAGCTTCTTGTTTACTTCATTTTGAACAGAAACATCTCGCCGCCGCCGCTCATGTAATTTTTTCAAGACCGGCATTGGATGCCCGAAATAATCGGATCTATACTACCGAATTCGGTATCCCATGTTGCTACGTGCCCTCCTCGTCCTCGAGCTTCCCGAGCCCGGCCACAGACTTGAACGCCTTCTCCGAGAAAAGGGTTTCCTACCCGAGCTCGTCG